>JAXDQG010000630.1:0-14902 GCA_034667945.1 Acidimicrobiia bacterium
ATGAACCAGGACGACCCACATGCCGACGCCTGCCGGCCGACCGGCCACGAACGAGATCCGCTTCGGCATCCGTTGTCCACTGACAAGGAGTGTCAGGCCGGCAGAGATGGTGACCGCGGCAAGCAGATCCAGACCGGGGGTACCCAAGTCGCCCAGCTGCCTGGCAGCTGAGCTGGCGCCCAGAACCTGCGCCGTGTCGTGGGACCACCGATGCGCCGGGGAAGGCTGGGCCGGTGGAGATGCGCGATGACCACCTTTTCGTTGCGCTCAAGTCGTGAACCACACGGCCGATGAGACCAGGATGAGGTTGTTGTTCGTCTGCACGGGCAACATGTGCCGTTCCGCAGCGGCCGACAGGCTTATGCATGCCTTCGCCGAGGGCTCTGCCCTGCCGCTCGAGATCCGGAGCGCCGGCACGCATGCTCGCCACGGCCGTTCTATCCATCCGCAGACGGCGGCGGCGCTCGAACGGCACCGGATCGACAGCAGCGCCTTCCGCTCACGTCGCCTCTCTGCGGAGGACGTCGAATGGGCCGACCTCGTCCTCACTATGACCACCGAGCACCGGGAGGAGGTGGTCGGAGTGAGCCCGCGCGGTCTGCGCAAGGTCTTCACGCTGATCGAGGCGGCTGCGCTCGGAGCGGGCCTGCCTGCCGGCGGATCCAACAGCTCAGATCCACGCGCGAGGGGTGCTCAACTGGTCGACGCCCTCACCGAGGCCAGGGCCTTACGCCGGGCTCTCCCTCGCGACTACGACATCGTCGACCCCATCGACGGCCCGGCCGAGCTGCACATGCAGGTCGTGGCCGAGGTAGCAGCGGCCGTACGAGTGCTCATCGACGTCTTGGATGTTCCCGCGATGGGCGAGCAGACCAATCGGATGAACTGCCTGCCCCCGGTCCCGCCGAGGCGTTAGTTCGGCACCGCTACGAGCATGTCGTCAGTGAACTCGCCCGCGTGCGCACCGAGAACGTCGTCCTGTAGGTAACCCCACATCAGTTCGGCTCGGGCGCCGTCCAGTCGGACGACGCTCTGCGCACGCTCCATCCCCGTGCCCGCGACCGGAACCGTGAGGAAGGTGACCGCCGCGGGCCGGAGTGATCGCAACTGCACTGCCATGTCCAGGAGCGCCGTCGACGAGAGCTCCTCGTCGACGCTCATCGCACCCGTGAGCGCACGAAGGAAGCTGTCGAGTGCACCCACGTCGGTCAGCACGTTCTGGTGGGAGGCGGCCGTGAACACCGAGCGCAGGTACTGCTGCTGACGCTTCACGCGGTCGAAGTCCCCACCGGGAAGTCCGTGCCGCTGTCGCACGTAATACAGAGCCTGATCGCCGTCCAGATGGTTGAGACCTGCGGCGTACGTGTACGGCCCGTTGCTGGTTGTCTCCGCGACCTGGACGTCCACGCCACCGAGCGCATCGGTCATCTCGACGAAACCCGCGAAGTCGAGCGCCGCATAGTGGTCGATACGGGTGCCCGTGAGGCCCTCCACGGTCTGCACCAGCAGACTCGGACCGCCGTACGCGTAGGCGGCGTTCAGTTTGGCCGGCCCTCGGCCGGGGATCGACACCCAGGAGTCGCGCGGCAACGAGATGACCTGCGCCTGCTGACGGTCCCCCGTGAACCGGACCAGCATCATCACGTCCGACCGGCCGTCCGGGGTCTCCCCCGCGGGCACGTCGGCGCGGGTATCGGAGCCCACGACCAGAAACGTGAGCGGGGCTTCCCCGGCAGGGCCGGTGACCGCCGGCGTCGGGCGCTGCGACTCGTCCAGGCCGGCGAACACGTCCTCGACCCGATCGAGGTTTCCTGCGTAGCGGTTGGTCAGGTACCAGGTCCCACCGGTCACCAGCAGAAGCACGACGAGGACGCTGGCCCCTAGGGCGATGAGTGCACGCCGGAGCACCCGCGTCCGTCCTGAGTGAACGTCACTCCCCCGCGGTTCTCCCGCGTCGACAGACGTGTCACTCACACCGTGCCTACCCAACAGGTCCCCCGGTCCAATGCCCAACAGTCGGGCAAGGCTAGCTGCCGTCGCGCGGCCTGGGCGGCAGTTGCGGGCGCGTGTCAGCCTCCTTCGGTTCCGGTCCGTTCAGTATTTCGAGCCCGGATCTCCCCGGCCAACTCCCGCAGCATGACCCGCCACGAAGGCGGCTGATAGCCGACCGCCGCGTTGAAGCGCCCGGCATCGAGGGTGCGATCCATGACGACCTCGGAGTTCCTCACCACTTCCACGTCGCGGCCCAGCTCCATGGCCAACTGGACCAGGAGCGTGTGCTTGTCGACGTTCGGCCCAGCGACGTGCCACAGTCCGCTGAGCTCCGGGTGGTCGTGCACCAAAAGCCTGATGACACGAGAGAACTCCGCCGTCGTCAGTCCGCTGTACAGCGCCCGATCCCATCCGCCCACCGTGCCGTCCTGGGCGAGGAACCATTCGACCAAGCCCGTGGACCGGCCGAGTTCGAGTCCGATGATCGACGTCCTGAGCGTGACCGCGTGTGCCTGGTGCACCTCTCCGAGCAGCTTGCTCCGGCCGTAGACGTCGAGCGGATCGGGGACGTCGGACTCGGTGTAGCCACCGGTCCGTCCCGAGAACACGCAGTCGGTCGACACGGTGACCAGCCGCGCTCGGCGCTCCGCGCACATGGCCGCGAGCTGGTGCGGCAACAGGCTGTTCACCTGGATGGCCTCGACGGCCTCCTGCCCCGCTGCGCGCTGCTTCACCACCCCGATGCAGTTGATGACGACGTCCGGTCGGGTTCGCTCGAGCACCGCGGCGATCGACTCCTCGACTCGCGCGTCGACACCGCTCACCACGGCCATGCCCGCGAGCGCACGGCCTACATCACCTGACGGCGGGCGCCGCGTCACCACCGTGACGTCGTCACCCGAAGCGTCGAACGTTCGCGCCACGACGTGGCCCAACATTCCGTCGCCGCCCAAAACGGTCACCCGCACTCTGGCCCCCTCACCATTGTCACTGTGGACAGGGTGTCCACGATGTGCGAGATCGTCGTCCTGCGGTCGAACTGGGCGAGATAGTGCTCCCGGGCCCGATGCCCCAGGTCCTGCCGCTCCTCGGGGCGCATGGCGTGTAGCCGGCGTGCCCCCTCGGCGAGCGCTACCGCGTCGCCGGCCGGTACAGCGATCCCGCATTCGGCATCCCGGACCACGCGCGCCCCCTCGCCGTCGAGCCCCGCCAGCACGGGACGGCCGCAGGCAAGATAGGCCTGCACCTTGCTAGGGATGGTCATCTCGTAGACCGGGTCCGGGCGAAGGGTGACCAGCATGGCATCGGCCAGCGCGAACCAGCGCGGCATGGTCTCGACGGGCTTACGGCCCAGAACATGAACCGTCGCCTCCAGACCCCGGCGCTGCACCTCGTCGCGCAGCCAGCCGGCACGGCTGCCGTCGCCGAGCACGACCCAGTGCAGATCGCGCGTATCGCGTGTCACCTCCGCCGCCTCCACCAGTGTCTCTAGCGCCTGTGCCGTTCCCAGGTTCCCGGCGAACATCAGGACGAAGCCGTCGGGGAGCTCGGCCCGTTCTACGGCGTCGGAGGGCACCGCCACCGGGGCGAACTCCTCCTCCGCCCAGTTCGGGGCGTAGGACATCCGGCCCTCCGACACGCCGTGCTCTCGTAGGGGCCGACGGAATGCCTCCGACTGGACGAGTACGTGATCCATGCCACGGTGCAGCCACGCGGTGAGGGCGGTCGCCACGCGTCTGGTCCATGGACGCCGGAGCAGGCCCATGGCCAGCAACGTGTCCGGCCAGAGGTCCTGGAGCCAGAGGACGACCGGCGCCCGCTTGACTGCGGCCAGCGTGAGCGCCGGTATCGTCACCGTGACGGGTGAGAAGCCGCAGACGAGGACAGCATCGATCCGTCCACGCACGAGGAGCGGCCCGAGCAATGACGCCGACACGGCAAAAGACGCGTAGTTTGCCGACAATCGCGCCGCCCCTCCGTCGCCCCGCGGGATGAGCGGAACCCGGCGGATCCGGGCCCCCAGGGCCGACTGCCGGAACGGCCGCACGATTCCGTACCCGGGGAAGAGTCGTCCCGAGGGGTAGTTCGGCCGGCCGGTGAGTACCTGCACCTCATGTCCCTGAGCCGACAGTTCGGCAACTAGATCGTTGACGCGAAAACTTTCCGGCCAGAAGTACTGAGAGACGACCGCGATTCGCATGCCCCACCCGTCGTCCACAGGTCTGCCGCGCAGATCTGCTGCGACCCGTCCGCCACGACCACGAACTGACCGCTACCCGCCGATGTCGAACTGCACGGTAGTGCGCGCTTCGTACGGATTACCCTACGGAGGGTGAAGGTCATGACGGTGGTCGGTACCCGCCCGGAGGTGATCCGCCTTTCCCGGATCATCGCCAAGCTCGATGGTTCGGTCGACCACGTGCTGGTACACACCGGGCAGAACTGGGACCACCAGCTCAACGGCGTTTTCTTCGAAGAACTCGACGTCCGCCCGCCGGACCATGTGCTCGGCGTCGACACGTCGAGCTTGGGCGCCGTCCTCGGGGACACGTTGCGTAAGACCGAACTGGTTCTCCTGACGGAACGACCCGACGCCTTCCTCGTCCTGGGCGACACCAACAGCGCCATCTCCGCGGTCATGGCCAAGCGGATGCACATTCCGGTCTTCCACATGGAGGCCGGGAACCGGTGCTTCGACGAGAACGTGCCCGAGGAGACCAACCGCCGGCTCGTCGACCACATCTCCGACTTCAACCTTGTCTACACCGAGCACGCGCGACGCAACCTGCTCGCCGAAGGGCTGCATCCGCGACGCATCATGCTCACCGGGTCACCGATGCGCGAGGTCCTCGAGCACTACCGCCCGCTGATCGACGCCTCCCAGGTGCTGAACGAGCTCGGCCTGAAACCCCGCTCCTACGTCCTCGTCAGCGCGCATCGCCAGGAGAACGTCGATGCCCCCGCTCGCTTGCAGGCTTTGCTGGACTGCTTGCGGGCGGTTCGTGAGGCAACCGCACTCCCCGTGATCGTGTCGACACACCCGCGGACGAGGAAGCGACTGGACGAGCTTCCCGGGGCCGACGAACTCGACGGCGTCACCTTCTCACCGCCCTTCGGCTTCTTCGACTACGTGGCTCTACAGCTCCATTCCCACTGCGTGCTGTCCGACAGCGGCACCATCAGCGAAGAGGCCGCCATCCTCGGCTTTCCGGCCGTCACCCTGCGCTCCTCGATAGAACGCCCGGAGGCCATGGACACCGGCTCGATCATCACGACGGATCTGCGCGTCGACAGCGTCCTGCGTGGCATGGCTGCAGCCGTCCAGGATCACGCTGGAACCGTTCCCCCCGCCGACTACGGGACGACCTCATGCAGCACCGCGGTCCGGAACTTCATCCTGTCCACCGCCCCCGAGCATGCGAGATGGGCAGGATTGCGATGACCGGCCCTCCTCGCCGAATTCTGGTCTGCACCAGCTATTTCGAGCCGGGCTTCCGCGGCGGCGGTCCGGTGCGCTCGCTCGCCCGGATGCTGGACACCGCCCCCGACGACACGCTGGTGACCGTCGTGACCCGGGACCGGGACCTCGGTGCCGACAGGCCGTACCCGGGGCTATCGGGGCACTGGGTACAGAGGGGCCGACACCGCGTCTTCCACGTCTCCATCCGGAGCCTGCGGCTGTGGCTCCGACTGCTTCTCGATCTGCGCGGAGTCCGATTCGAGTTGTTGTACGTGAACAGCCTCTGGTCGCCACTGTTCACGGTGCTGCCGATTCTTGCGGCCCGCGGCAGGCTGGTGAAGGCCGACGGCATCCTTATCGCGCCGCGCGGTGAGCTGTCGCCCGGCGCTCTGGCCCTGAAGAGTCGCAAGAAGCGTGTGGCTCTGCGCTTCTGGGCTCCAGTGCTCCGTCGGTCCGCCGTCCGCTGGCACGCCACGGCGACCGACGAGGCCGCGGACATCCGGACTGCACTGCCGTGGGCAGACGTGGTGGTGGCGAGCAACCAGACCGGCGCCGGCCCTGAGCCGTCCGCACCCCCTCAGCCCCGCACCGGGCCGCTGAGCCTCATCTTCATCAGCCGGATCTCGCCGAAGAAGAACCTTCGAGCCCAGCTCGAGGCCCTGCTTCAGGTGACCGGTCAGGTGGGGCTCGACATCTACGGCCCGGTCGAGGACCGGCAATACTGGGCCACCTGCACAAAGATCATCGACCGCATGCCGGCCAACGTGACCGTCCGGTATCGCGGCACGCTGCTGAACGAGCAGGTAGCGGAGACCTTCCAGCGGTACGACGCCTTTTGCTTTCCCACCCTGGGCGAGAACTTCGGTCACGTCATCGCCGAGAGCCTCAGCGCCTCGTGCCCGGTCATCTGCTCCGACCTGACACCGTGGTCGGAGGTGCTGAATGGCGGCGGGGGATACGTCCTCGCCGACCTCTCCCCGTCGACGATCGCGACGGTCATCGACAGCTGGGCCCGCCTCGAGCCGGAGGACCGCCACCAGCGGCGCCTCGCCGCCGGCGCCGCCTACGCACGCTGGGCGACCGACCGGGACGGCGCCAATCTCTTCGATGTCGTCCGTCCCCGCACACGTGGGGCCGGCGCTGACGGCGGGCCGCGCACGGTGGCGTTGGTCACCCAGGGGTTCGCAACGGGTGGCGGCGTCCCGCAGGTGGCTCGATGGTTGCGCGCCAGCCTCGAGGCCACCGGCGAGTACCGCGTGGAACAACACGACCTCGCCACGTCGCGGCGCGATCGCAACAGTCGGCGCCTACTCGCCCCCCGGACCTGGCTGCGGTCGAGCCTGCAGGGCCCGACCGATGAGAACGGCGTCCGAAGCTGGGGAGCCAACGGGGTCGAGGTCGAACCGCTGCGCTACCGGCCTCGCCGGGAACTGACCGATGCGCTCAACCAGTACGACATCGTGCAGGTAGTCGCGGGTGGTCCTGCGCTGGCCGCGGTGACGCGAGGCGTGCAGGCGCCGGTGGTCCTGCATTTCGCGACGCGGGCGAAGTGGGAGCGACCGTCTCAGCAGGAGGCGATGAACCGCGCAGCGCGCGCCTGGCGCAAGGCGATGACGGCCGTCGTCGACCGGATCGAACACCGGGCGCTGCGGTCGGTAGACGCGGTCCTGGCCCAGAACCACGTCCTCCGAGACCACGCCGCGCAGGTCGCAAGGGGTCCGGCGCTGTTCGCAGCTCCCGGCGTTGACACCGACCGATTCCGGCCCCACCCTGACGGAGTCCGGGCGTCGGGTCATCTGCTGTCTGTATGCCGGCTCGCCGATCCCCGCAAGGGCCTGCTCCGGCTCGTCCAGGCATATGGCACCGCCGTGAGCCGCGACGGGACCACCCCAGACCTCCTGCTGGTCGGCAAGGGCGAACTGTCGTCCCCCGTCGTGGCTGCCATCGAACGGCTCGCCCTGCAGGACAGAGTGCGCATCCTCCGCGACGTCGCCCCGGCCGATCTCCCAGACCTCTACCGGAGGGCGTCGGTCTTCGTCCAGGGTTCCTATGAGGAAGGTTTCGGGATCTCGGTAGCCGAAGCCATGGCGTGCGGGCTACCTGTCGTCTGTACCGATACTGCAGGAACGCGCGAGACCGTGGTGGACGGAGAGACCGGCTGGGTCATCGACCAGGCGCACGACGAACGCGTGTCCGCCCAGATGGCAGACGCCATCCGGGCGGCGCTAGGCGACGAGGGTGCGCGACGTGGCGCCGCCGGACGAAGCCGCTGTGTGGAGCTACTGGCCGACGAGCGCACCGTGGGCAAGGTGACGTCCCTCTATGAGGCCCTGACGGTTAACCGCAGGCGCGCGACTACCAGCGCATGACGCGGCCGGGCAGCGGCTCCCCGGGCAGCGGCCCCTCCGCCATGGCGGGCTTGCGTCGGTAGGCGTGCACGGCCCCGAGGAGCCGCAATCTGGTCGAAGTCACGTCACGTCGCTTCAACAGGTCGGCCAGGAGGACCCGCGGGATGACGGCGAGTTCCCCCAGCCACACCAGCAGTGCGACCATCGGCCCGAAGTTCGCTCGCGCGAACCACACCCGGTTGCGGGGCACGTAATAGCTCCATCGCGGCCCGCTGATCACCTGCGCGCCGTGGTGCACAGCGGGCGCCGCCCCGTGGCAGACCACGCGGAAGCCGGCCCGACGGGCTCGCAGGCACAGGTCGGAGTCCTCGTAGCCGAGGAAGTAGCTGCCGTCCATGCCGATCTCCTCGACCAGCCGAGCGCTCAGGAACATGGCGGCTCCCGTGACCCAGGCACAGTCGACCGGGCCGGGGCCAGGTTCGGCGAGCGCACGGGGCTGCTTGCGCCAGCGAGTCAGCCATCCGGCGCCCGACTGCAACCGGCCGTCAGCGAAGCGCAGCACAGGACCGAGCACCCCGATCGACCGATCGGCCTCGAGAGAATGCAGACAATGCCGAAAGGACTCGGCGGGGAAGTCCAGATCGTTGTTGAGCAGTACGTAGATGTCGCTCCGGCGGCCCGCGGCTGCGCGCATGAAGGCGGCACCGTAGCCCAGGTTGCGTTCCATGACCGACCACTCGACATCCGCCGGCAGACCCGGCGGCCGGGGAGAGCTGTCGTTCACCGCCACAACCGTCTCGGAGACCAGCGACGCGACCGATCCGACAACGCTCAGCGTAGGCGCGGGATCACCGAAATGAACTACGATCGCGGTGCTCTTCATCGTCTCCCCGTGGGCGTCGGCAGCAGCGTGAAGTCCCCAGCCACTGCGAGCAGTCTGCCTCGTCGCCGAACCAAGAGGACGTGCGTGACCGACACCGCCAGCCGTGTCGACCGTCCGGTCGATGTCGAGACGAGCCGCAGGGGCTTGGCGGGCATCCAGGGCGTCTCGCTGGCCCTCGCGATCGTGCTCTTCATCGCGATGTGGGTGCCTGTGCTGGTTCCGGACTGGCGAGGGTGGGCCCAGCCGCTCCTCCTGCTGGTACCGGCCGCCCTCGCGGCCCTGGTCTGGCGCGTGTCGCGGACCACCGCGGTCTACCTGTCGCAGACGGCGATCTACTTCGGTCTCACGTCATGGATCCTAGGCAACACGGTGTCCGCCGTCGCGGTATCCACCGTCATGGCGTGGTCTTGGGCTATTGCGGCCGGGGCGTTCTTCGGATCGGTCCGCCCGGCTCGGCGCCGGCCGACAGCGTTGACTGCGCACCCGGCTTGGCCGCACGTGACGCTCGTCGTCTCATTCCAGGCGATCCAGGCCTACCTGGTTCTCACCGGTCAGTCGGGTTACGCGGCCCAACTGGCCTCAGGCATGCTCAATCCGATGGGCATGCTGGGCGCCCTCTCGGCCGCCAGCCCCGTGATCACGCTCGTACTCGTCTTCGCTTGTCTCGCAACGGGACGCATGACAGGCCTCGCCATCGCTCTCGCGATCACCGAAGCCGGCATTCTGACCGCGTCCGGACTTCGCGGTGCCGGAATCGTCTTCGTCTTCGCTGTGCTCATCGGCAGTCTCGTGGTACTTCCGCAGGACTCTCCTTGGCGCCGGCCTAAGCGACTGCTAGCCACCGGCCTCGCGGCTCTGGTGCTGGCCGGAACGATGTTCACCCTCGCCGCAGCGGTGAAGAATCAGGCAGCCGAAGAAGCCGGCCTCGTGTCCAGCGGCAGCCAGCTCGTCACCGCCGACAACGTCGTCGAATCGGTGACGGCTCGCATGGACCTCAGTTCTTACCTCGAGCGCGGCATCCAGTATCGCGACGTCGAGATCGCGCTGGACGCCATTTCTCTGGATGACCAGGCTCGAGCAGCCATTCCACGCTTCCTGTGGCCGGAGAAGCCGCAGGTCGACTACGGCCACCGCGTCGCCTCAGTGTTCTTCGGAGCGACGAGCGACCGCACGAGCTCCACGATCACCACGGTCGGGGACACGATTCTCAACCTGGGCGCCTTCATGCCGCTGGCGGCCATGGCATTCGGAGCGGCTTTCTGCCTGCTCGAGCGGATGGTCAGAGGCGGCGGAAGTGGCTTCACGTACGTCGTCGCCGCGGTGCTTGCCTACAACCTGGTCGGCCAGGAGCCGCCGCTCATCAGTCTTCTGATCGACGCTCTACGAGACCTTCTCGTCGTCGCTTCCATCTGGTTGGTCTGCGATGTCATCGCCCGGCCTCGCCGTCGTCGGCAGGTCATCGGAGATGTGACCGGCTGAGGAGACTGAGTCCGCGAGACCGCGGCCTTCCGGCGCCCGCGTAGTACGACGGCCATGACGACTACTGAGACCACGTATCCCACGCCCGCGACCGCCACCACAACGCTGGGGCCGAGTTCGGCAGCGCTGACAGTGACGACGCCCACGACAAGCACGCTCACTGCCGGCAGTCGGTAGAGCCAGGCCTTTACGCCACTTCCGGCGAGCAGGAGCGCGTGTGCGAACAGGTAGTCGACCGACTGCACGACTGCCACGAGGGACATGCCGACGGCGAGCGGCACGGCCGCGGCGAAATCCGAGCCGAAGAGCGAGCCGACCCACCAGTAGCTAGTGCCGCCGACGAGGACCGCAGCCACAGTCGCCAGCCCGCCCGTGCGCAGGACTTCCCGTCGCAACGACGCAGTTCCCGAGTCCCAGGCGTCACGTCCCATCGAGAACCAGTGTTGGCCGCCGGCTTGACCCGCCGCCGCGACCGCGGTCTGCGCTGCGACGCCCACGGAGTAGAAGCCCACCACGCTCGGGGGGAAGATCAGCGCTACTGCAAGCAGGTCCCCGCGGTACTGGAGCAGTGTGACCCAGTTCCCCGGGCCCAGTCGCGCCGTTGCCGCCAGCGACTTCCGTACCGATGCCCTGGACGACGGCCGGAGTCGGACTGGCTGAGTCACCCACACCAAGGCTGCGACCAGCACGACTGTCTGAGCCGTCGCGATGACGAGAAGCCAGATCGAGGGGCCCCGTTCACCGGTCGCGGCGAGCAGCACCATCGCGATGGTCCCGGCAGCAGGTGGGAGCAATCGAACGACGTTGAACGCGCCGATCATCCGGCCTAGCCGTTGCGCCTCTGCTGCCGCCACGGCACCCACCTGGATCGCTGACACCACGAGAACCATGCCCAGGAGCGCCCCCCCAGCCCCGAGGACGAGGAGTCCCGCCACCACAGCGAGCACGGCACCCACGGTTACCGTCGCCCCCAGGGGAATGATGAGATCTCCGAGTCTGTGCCGACGGTCGTTCCAGTCGTCGAGCACAACGACTTGCGGCAAGCCTGCGGCCGCAATAATCGCTCCGGCCGCCGCCCACGACTGCCAGCTGACATAGACTCCCCGACCCTCGGGACCGAGGACCCGGGAGATGACGACACTCGTGACGACCCCGGCAACCAAGAGCCCGGCATTCGAGACCAGGGTCGCGGCCCGCTTTCTCAAGTAGGCCAGGCGAGGCGATCCGGCCGGCACTGCCGGCCTCGCGCTGTCAGTCACGCGTTTCCGGGGGTCTCCTCAGGACAGCCGCCAGAGTGGCAGCGGGCTCCGGCGCGGCCGCGCCGAGGCGGCGCACTCTGCGAGTTCGCTGCGGTGATGCAGCCGTTGCGAGGCGCCACAGCATCGCTGCCGCATGCAGTCGCAGGCGGGCAGACAATCGCACGCTGCGACGGACCGACTCGGTGACGTCCCCGTCAGCCGTGAGAATCGCGGGCCATAGGTGATTGGCCGCCGGGACGGGACGATGGGACGAGGAAGGGCGGACGAGAGGGAATTCGACCACGGCCCCGCACCTGTCGGCGACGGCCTGCAGTGCCCGGCGCCCGAGCCAGTAAAGATGGACCGGAGGAGCATCCGATGCCCAGACCTCACCGGGTCGACAGGCGTCCCGATCCGGGGTGGTGAGCAGCAACGCGCCGTCCGTTCCGAGCATCGCCAGCGCGTCCCGGACCACTGCGACCGGATCGGGGACATGCTCGATGAGTTCCAAGGCAACGACCAGGTCGACGGCGCCACGGTCCTGCTGGAACTCCTCCACCGTTTGGAACCACTCAGCGTGTCCTGAGCGCGTCCGCGCTCGCGAGATCGCCTCCGCGGAGATGTCCACACCCACGCACTGGATTCCGGCCCGGCGCAGGGCATAGGTCAGATACCCCGCTCCGCAACCCAACTCCACCACCCGGAGAGCCTGTGGCGCGGATTGGGCGGCGATGTACTCACGGACGTGCCAGTAGGGATCTTCCGCCTCCGCAAGGAGATCCAGGGGCCGGCGGTGCTCGGTAACCCCTGCCTCGTAGCGGGCGTAGCGGCCATATCCCGGGATCAACTCGGCCTGGGCGTAGATTCGGTCGTAGAGCCAGTCGGGTACATCCAGGCGGCTGCTGAAGCGCGCTGAGCACGAGCCGCACTCCAGGATCTCGATCACGTATCCCTCGACATAGCCCTCGAACGGTTCGGAGATCTTGCTCGCGGAGCCTCCGCACAGAACGCAGGTGAGCATCTCCTCCTCCAACACGCTCACGCTGCGCCGGCTCCTTCCGTGGCGACTGATCTGCGACAGGAGATCACGAGGGCGTAGGGGTGGTCCGAGACATGCAACCGGACCTCCGTGGCCCCTGCGGCCGCAGGAATCGTCCAGATGTCACCGCCGAACTCATGGAACACCAGCGACCGGCTGCCATCCCCCCCGTGATAGCTACGGGATGCCCACTGCCCCCGAAGCCGGGAGACCCGTCCCGGCAGCACGGGCGTCGTAAAGACGACCCAGCCTCGCCCGGCCACCCGCAAGCACTCCCGGATTCCTTGCTCGGCGTCCGCCACGTGCTCGAGCGTGTCGCTGTGAACCACGAGGTCGAAGGACCCGTCGGCGTACGGCAGCCGCTCCATGTCGACCTCGGGATAGGAGGTTTGAACGTGCACGGCAGCGGCCGCCAGATGTGAGGAGAGGCCGCCTGCCGGATTGATCTCCAGCACCCTCAGGTCGGGGACCGATGCCAGGCCCGCCGACAGCGGCGAGGCCTGCTCCACAACGTCGAGCAGTGCGCGCGCCAGGGCCCGTGCCCGCAGGGTCAGGCCGCAGCGAGTGCAGCTGTGACCCTGCTGCACGTCGAGCACCGCCCGCTCACGGGAGCTCAACCGCCACTGCGTAGCGAGCAGTGAGCTGATCACGGGCCGCCAGGACCAGGCTCCGGGGCCTGCGCAGACCGGACACAACTCCAGGACGGGGCGAGCGGCGAGCTCCCGCTGCACCGCCGCCCGACGCCTCGCGGCTGACCGGGTCCGGGCCGGGCGTAGGGCGGTCGTGACGCGGCCTCGTAAGGAGGAGAAGAGTGGCCGCTCGGGCGCGGCGCCGGCAGTCATGCCGACGCCCCGTACCCGGCGCTGACAGCGGAGAGCGACCGCTCCTGCCGGTTCCGCTCGTCATCGGACAGCGCAGCCATCACCTCGGGGACCGAGCGGAGAAGACGGACCACACCATCGGCGTCCAGCTGCTCGGTGTTGTGGCTGGTGTAGTCATCGGGCGTCTGATGGGTCTCCCCCTCCTCGAAGAAGAGCCCGTAGTTCAAGGACCGGGCGTCCAGGGGGACGCGGTAGTAGGCCCCATGGTCCTCCGCACGCAGCAGCTCCTCACTGGAAAGGAGGGTCTCGAAGAGCTTCTCGCCGTGCCGAGTGCCAATGAGGGACGTACGGGGTTCGTATCCCGCCAGCTGGGCGACGCCGGTCGCGAGGGCATCGATCGTGGCCGCAGGGGCCTTGCGGACGAAGAGGTCGCCCGGCTCGGCGTGCTGCAGGGCGTGCCGGACGAGGTCGACGGACTGCTGCAGCGACATCAGGAAGCGGGTCATCGATGGGTTGGTGATCGTCATGGCCCTGCCCGCGTGCAACTGCTCCAGGAAGAGCGGCACGACCGAGCCGCGCGAGTGCAGCACATTCCCATACCGCACCACCGAGACGACGGTCTCCGACTCCGGGTTGTTCCGAGCGAACGCCTGCGCCGTCTTCTCCATGAGCGCCTTGGTCATGCCCATCGCATTGATCGGGTAGACGGCCTTGTCGGTGCTCAGCAGGACGACGGATCCGACCCCGTAGCGGTGGGCCGCCTCGATCACGTTGTGGCTACCGGTGACGTTTGTCAGAACTGCCTGCGAAGGGAAGAACTCGCACGAGGGGACCTGCTTGAGCGCTGCAGCGTGGAAGACCTTGTCGACGCCGCGTGTGGCGTCCTCCACGCTGTTGAGGTCGCGGACGTCCCCCACATAGAAGCGCATCCGCTCGTCACGGAGCCGCCGCCGAAGGTCGTCCTGCTTGGCCTCGTCACGACTGAGGATCCGCACCTGTGCCACGCCCTCGGCCAGCAGCGCCGCCGCCATCGTAGAGCCGAAGGAGCCGGTGCCGCCCGTGATCAACACGGTCGCGCCGGACAGGTTCATGGTCATGAGGTTCCTCTGGTACTCGCAGCGCTGGATGCGCCTTGGTTGTGTCATGCGAAGGAAAGTGCGCAGTCCGGCGCCGCGCAGGCAATGAGGGCGCCGTCAGGCCTCCCCGGCGGAGATCACCCGGGCGTGCATCCAGGGTGTGGCGAGATATCCCGTCACCACGGCTGCCACGGCAACGAGGCACAGGGCGCGCATTCCGGGACTCGCCGTCAAGCCGGCGCCCACAGCCGCCGCAGCAGCCAGTGCCGAACAGCCGGTGACGAAGAGGGACACGCGCCCGTGCGACGCGACGACGACGGCCAGACGTTGGTACACGTGTTCCCGGTGCGCCTCGGTGAGGCGTTTGCCGGCACGGGCGCGACGAAAGAGCGTGGCGAGGACGTCCGCCAGGTAGACGGAAGGCACGAGAATCGCCGCCCACGCCGGAATCCGGGTGGCCGCGAGGATCAGGAGGAGCGCGAGCCCTGCGCCCAGTCCGTAGCTACCGACGTCGCCCAGGAAGACTCTTGCCCGCGGCGCATTGAACGGCAGGAATGCCGCCGCGG
>JAXDQG010000631.1:0-13029 GCA_034667945.1 Acidimicrobiia bacterium
CGACCGTTGTCAGATCCCCATTCTTCGCCGCTCAGGCGAAGACCGTCTTTACCGGAAAATGTGATGGGGCGAGCGACCGCTTCACTCATGAATTGGCTCCTGAAACAGACGTTCTAGCGAGGGGAGGGGGAGGGCTGCGAGAGTAGGCGTGGTGAGGGCTCGTTGGCTCAAGCGGAGAGGGCCGAGCGACGGGCACCCAGCTTTGAGGAGGCACGGAGGCGTCGGGAGGCCCGATCCGCCCGTGTCCTTAGTCGGCGAGCGCGGCGGCGGGTTCTCTGGCGAAGACCCGAGCCCCGCTCGGCAGTCGGCTCGCCAGGGCGAGCGCGATGAGCAGCGAGAGGCTGCTGGCGATGAATGCGCTGTTGTAGCTGGCTACGGCGTGGGTCGGGGTAGTCGCTGTTCCCATGCGTGCGGCTACCAGAGCACCGAGTGCGGCGACGGCGAAGGCACCGGAGATCTGGTTGGTGAGTGAGCGAACCGCCGAGCCGCGAGCGACCTGGTTGGGTGGCAGATCGCTCATACCGGCGACCATCAATGGCGACATGCCGATCCCCATACCCAGTCCCTGGAGGCACAAGAGGGCACCGATCACCCACAAGGGTGTCGTCAGCGTGAGATTGCCGAGCGCAAAGACCGCCACGGCCATGGTGGAAATGCCGAACATGACCGGTAGGCGAGAGCCGATGCTGTCGACCAGTCGTCCACCGATGGTCATGGCCAAGGCGGTCACAATCGCCGAAGGCCCGAGCAGAATGCCGACCGCCAGGGCCGAATATCCTCTGACGCTCTCGAGCTCGAGGGGAATGAAGACCAGCCGGGTGAATTGCGCACACGTAATGAAGAAGGTCGCGCCCATGGCCAAGGAGAACGCTCCTCGGCGGAAGATGCTCAGATCGATCAGCGGCGCGGCGTTGCGCAATTCGTGTGGGATGAACAGCGCGAGGAGGACGACACCAGACAGGATGCAGATGACCGCCGACGGCGAGGCCCAGCCCCAACCATTGGCCTCGGACAGCCCGAGAACGACCAATGCCAGGCCGCTACCCCCGAGCGCCAGACCCAAAGCGTCGAACCGCCGCCGTTCGTAATGGCCCACCTGCGGTAGCCAGCGGAGGCCCAGGAGCAGACCGACCGCGCCGATGGGCACGTTGATCAGGAAGAGCCAATGCCAGCTGACCGCCGTGACCAGCCATCCGCCGAGGGTGGGGCCGATGGCCGGCGCCGTCATGGCCGCCACGCCGTAGGTGGACATGGCGCGTCCGTGGCGCTCACGTGGGAAGAGCTCGAGCACCATGGCCATACCCACCGGAAGCAGGGCGCCTCCGCCGAATCCTTGCAGGATTCGGCAGGCGATCAGGACGCTGAGCGACGGCGAGAGCGCGGCCAGCAGTGAGGCGACGGTGAAGCTGGTCAGCGAAAGGAGGAAGATCGCCTTGCGGCCGAATCGGTCGGCCAGCCATCCGCTGGCCGGTTGCGAGACCGCCACGGCAAGCAGGTACGAGCTGACGATCCATTCGACGCCCGAGCCGGCATGAAGGTCCGACGCGATCTGCGGGAGGGCGACGTTGACGATGGTGGAGTCGAGGACGACCATGATCGTCCCGATCATGACGACCGACATGGCCGCCCAGGGATTGGCGCCCGCCTGGGGGGCGGGCCGTTCGAGCGTCCGGGTCATGGTGCGACCGACGTGGTGGGCTGGCTCAACCTGATCAGGACGTCGAAGCCATGGTCGAACGCCTGGGCGAGGGTCTGTCCGGTATCGCCCTCGGCGGCCGCCATCCACCGCCGTCGCATGGCGGTGACAACGGCCAGTGTGCAGGCGCCGAGCAACGCCGGCCAGGCAGGATCGGTCCCAGCTTCAGCGCGTTCCGCAGCGAACTCCGTCACGGCAGCTGCCAGTTCGTCTTGGTAGCGGAGATGGTAGGCCCGCAGCGATGGCGCGGACTCGATGAGGCGGAAGCGTTTGAGCTCGACCTCCGGACGGGCAGAGAGCGCGGCCGCTAGTTCTGCAAGTGCAGCCCGTACGGACGTGAGGACGGGCTCGCTCCGCGCTCGGCGCTGGAGCGCGGCGCGGAAGAGCTCGAGCCGGTCCGGGGCGTCGGCGAAGAGGACGTCTTCCTTGCAGGGGAAGTAGCGGTGAAAGGTTCTCCTGGAGACGTCCACGACATCCGCGATGGCCTCGACGGTGGTTTCTTCGAAGCCGACGTCGGTGAAGAGCTGGATGGCCGCATCGGCCAGCGCGTCCCGGGTACGGAGCTTCTTGCGGCTGCGGCGGTCGAGGTCACTGCCGAGCAGCAACTGGGGGGAGCTGGCGGGGGTCACTCGTCGAGGATGTCACAACGAGACGTATGACGCAATGTGACAAACTGCCAGCGGAGTCATTCCAGCGGAGGCGCCGAGTGAGGCAGTACCACCAGATTGGGGTAGTACAGCGCCAAGGCCGCTCCGGTCAGCCACCAGCCCCGATAGATCAACAAGCGGCAGAGCCGCCGGTCGAGCTTGTCGAACACGGTTGGCACGAAGGCAAGGTCCTTGCCCTCCCAACTGCGGTGCTCGGGATGGAGAGACCGCCACTCGTCCACCGCCGGGCCCTTCATCTCGCTTGCCAGCGCGAACAACACGCCCTGTCGCGCCCATTGTGGGCGCTCCCGGCCCTCGCCGTCGTTCCATGCCTGGAAGCGGTCGACCATCCAGCGGGTGCGGAGGCCGGTGCTCTGGCGGTACAGCAACCCGTTCGAACGGACGAGGTCACGGATGACGGGGACGCCGCTGAGCCGCCCGGTGACGAACACACCTCCGGCGTTCATGGTGATCGAGAACACGTCGCGGTAGCGATCGCTGTCGATGGCCTCGAGGCCGGTGTTGTCGTAGGCGCCGCCGTCGAGCAGCTGTGGAGCGCCCCGCTCTCCACAGGGGAACGAGACCTTGCGCAAAGCTACGGGCGCAAAGGCCCCCGGGACCGCGGCGGACGCGGCCACCGCGGTCGAGACCCGCAGGCCGGTGCCGCCGGTCGACGCCAAGCCGACGACATAGTCGCCGACGACGTCCCGTTCGAAGGCGAAGCGCACGCCGGTCACCAGGTTGGCCGCATTGATGATGAAGCGGCAGCCGTCATCCAGGTCTTCGAGCCGTGCCCCGTCGAAGAAGCGCCGGTCGAACGCCCGGGCGAGCACGTCGGTGCGCGTCCGGGGCCCGATGGCGCGCCAGATGTTGCGTATCAGCTCGCCTTTGAGCGAGGAACCGGATACCGACTCCACGACGGGGTCGACCACGAGCCGTTCGAGGGCTTCCGCACTGAAGCCAGCGCTGCGGAGCTTGCTCCACCTGGTCGCCAGCATGCCGTTGGCGATCGATCCACCCGATACCGAGGAGACGAAACGGACATCCCCCAGCACACCGGCGTCGGCGAGGAACCGCGCCACGCCGAGCGCCGCCAACGTGGCCCGGAATCCGCCGCCCGAGAACGTCATGGCCAAGGTGGTCCGGCCGGCCGCCCGACCAGGGTCCTTCGGCCGCATGGCGTCCCCGCACGGACGCACGAGCTCTTCCAGCCCCGTGCCGATGGCCGGTGACGTCAGCGGGGACGCTCCCTTGGTCGAGATCTCCTGTGCCGCCGCGCGGGTGGTGTCCACGATCCCCATGAGTGGTCATCCTCGCGCGGGGGTCATGATCCAGCACGCATGGCTAGGGTTCCCAGCAGCCAAACGGAACTGCTCGGGGGTGTGACGCGACATGAAGATGCTCACGCGAGACGGAGTGTCACTCACCTACGAAGAGGCTGGTTCTGGTGGCCCACCCATGGTTTTCGTGCCGGGAGGCAGCTGCGAGTGGTGGTCCTTCCACGAGCAGCTCACCCACTTCTCCCGCAACCGGCGCTGCCTATCGCTCAACCTGCGAGGGCATGGCGAGAGCGACAAGCCGCAGCAGGAGTACACGATGGCCGGCTACGCAGACGACGTGGCCTGGGTCATCGACCAGCTCGGGCTGGATCGTCCTATCGTCGTCGGCCATTCGATGGGCGGCGCCATTGCGCTCCAGCTGGCCGCCGAGCATCCCGATGTCGCTCGGGCAATCGTGCTGGTCGACCCCGCTCCGGTGACCGACAACCGTGCCGGCTTCGAACACATGCTGGCCGCCATCGCCAAGCACGGCGCCGAGTCGACTCGCCGGAGGCTGTTCAAGAACTTCTTCCTGGATGGCTACGACGAGGCCCTGCTCGAGGAGATCTGCCGGCGAGCTGCCCAGACCCCCGATCATGTCTTCATCAGCGAGATCGGCGATCTGCGCATTTGGAACGGCGCCGAGGCCGCTCGAAAATGCCACGTGCCGGCGCTGCACATCGCCGCGGCAAGGCCGGCCTGCCCTCCGGCCGCACTGGAGGACGTCTTGCCGCACGTGGTAACCGGCCAGACCGTCGGAGCGGGGCACTTCAACATGCTCGAGGTGCCGGAACAGGTGAACTCGATGATCGAGCACTTCCTGCGCCAGTACGTGAGCTAGCTCGCACGGCGAGAGCCTCACGATGCAGACTCAGCCGCCATACCGCGGGGAGGAGATCACGTGGGGACAGCTGGCAACGTCCTTCCGTCGATGCGCGTCGACGGTCAGGTGGCAGTGGTCACCGGCGCCGGTCGGGGCATCGGCGCCGGGTGCGCCCTTGCCTTGGCCGAGGCCGGGGCCGAGGTGATCGCCATGAGTCGCACCGAGGCAGAGATCTGCGAGATCGCGGAGACCATCCGTGCCAAGGGCGGCTCCGCGAGGGCAATCGCCTGCGACGTCACTGACAGCGCCGCCGTGCAGCGGCACTTCGACGCCCTTGGTCGGGTGGACATCCTGGTCAACAACGCGGGCACGTCGATCGCCGGGCCGTTCCTTGCGGTTCAGCCCGAAGCCATTGACACGATGCTCGCCCTCAACTGTCGGGCCGCGGTGCTGGTCGCCCAGGCAGCGGCGCGCATCATGGAGCGCCAGGGCAGCGGTGTGATCATCAATCTGTCATCGACCTTCGGCAAGAACGGACGGCCCCGCAGCAGCATCTACTCGGCGACGAAGCACTTCATCGAGGGGTTCACCAAGTCGATCGCTGTCGAGCTGGCGCCGTGCGGAGTGCGGGTGGTCGCGGTCGGACCGACCGCGATCGATACGCCACTCACCCACGCTCGTCTCCATGATCCCGAGATCGGCGGCGACCTGCTGTCGCGCATCCCGCTCGGCCGTTTCGGCCAGGTCGAAGACGTTGTGGGGGCGGTGGTCTTTCTCGCATCACCCGCGGCGTCGCTCATCACGGGCACCACGTTGATGGTCGACGGCGGTTGGACCGCTCAATGATTTTGGTGCTCGATGACAAGGAGCCAGGCGGATCATGAGCAACAAGCTCTCCGGCATCTTTCGTGCCCTCATCGTCGACGTTGGCGATCCCGCAGCCCTGGGCCGGGTCCGCTGCAAGATCGGCGCCTTGGAGGTCGAGGGCTGGGCGCCGGTGGTCTCTCCCACACCCGGCGCCCGCTTCGAGCTTCAGGTGGGCGACGAGGTGTGTGTGGCCTTCGAGGCAGCCGATGCCCAGAGACCCGTTGTGCTCGGTGCCTTCCCGACACCGGGAGGCGCCGGTGATCGGCCCGTCCGCCTGGTGGCCGCATCGGGCGCGGTTCTCGAGATGGACGCCACGCGGCTGTCCATCGAGACCGGTGACGGCACACGCGTCACGCTGGGCCCAGGAGGCCGTGTTGAGATCCTGGCCAGCTCGACCATCGAGCTCAAGGCTGCGCGGGCCAAGATCGAGGCGGCCATGACCGACATCTCCGGCGCCCTGGTCGCCGACACGCTGATCGCCAGGACCGGGGTCGTCTCGCCTTCTTACACGCCTGGAGCAGGCAACTTGGCCTGAGGCGGCCCTGGACCCGTACCGCAGGCCCGTCTACGTTAGCTAGCGCTCGCTTGGTTTCATTGCGCACACCGTGCGCGAACAGCGATGTAGTGGTCGGCGTGCGCGCTGAGGCTGGAGGGGTAAATATGACGCAAACTGCTGAACTCGACGCTGCCAAAGTAGAGGCGTTCGGCCATAAATTGTTGGATATCCTCAACTCGGGGATGGCGGCAAACATGATTAGCATCGGTCATCGCACCGGCATCTTCGATGCAATGGCCGCGCTTCCTACCTCAGCCACGTCGGCCGAGATCGCGGCCGCAGCGAACCTGAACGAGCGATATGTCCGCGAGTGGCTGGCGGCCATGGCGAGCGCCGGCATTGTCGAGTACGAGCCGGGGCGGGGTGCGTTCCGACTGCCGCCTGAGCACGCGGCGTTGAGCACGCGTGCGGCCGGACCGAACAACTACGCCAGCTTCGCGCAATTCGTGCCGCTCTGCGCCGGCGTGGAGGACGAGTTGGTGGAGAAATTCCGCCATGGCGGGGGCGTGCCCTACAGCTCGTATCCCCGCTTCCACGAGGCCATGGCCGAGATGAGCGGCAGTATCTTCGATGCCAGCCTGGTCGAGTCAACCTTGCCATTGGTGCCTGGCATGGTCGAGAGACTGAAGTCGGGCGGGGATGTGGCCGACGTGGGCACGGGACGCGGGCACGCCGTCAACGTGATGGCCAAGGCGTTCCCGAACTCCCGCTTTTTCGGCTTGGACTTCTCCGAAGAGGCCTTGGCCGTCGGACGGCAGGAGGCCGCGGCCTGGGGACTCACCAATGCCACGTTCAAGGTGCAGGACGCCGCCAAGCTCGACGGCAATCAGCAGTTCGACTTCATGACGACCTTCGACGCTGTGCACGACCAAGCCGACCCGCAGGGCATGGTCGATGGCATTTATCGATCGCTGAAGGCCGGCGGCTATTGGCTATGCGTGGATGTCCAAGGGTCGAGCTACGTCGGCGAAAACCTCCAGCATCCAATGGCGACGTTCATCTATTCCGTGTCGTGCCAGCACTGCATGACCGTGTCACTGGCTTACGACGGCGTCGGCTTGGGTGCCATGTGGGGCGTGCAGAAGGCGCGTGAGATCTTCGAGCGGGCTGGGTTCGGCCAGATCGACATCCACAACGTCCCGGGCGACATACTGAACAATTACTACGTGTGCCATAAGGCTGGCTGACAGCCCTCCCGTCATCGGTAGCGCTCGGGATGCTCCTTCAGCTCGAGAAGGAAGTCGTCCACCATGGCGACGTGGTCCATGACCGGTGACCATCCCCATTCGGCCCGGGCTCGCGAGTCATCAAGGGGATGGGTCTTGTCGAAGAGAGGCTGGATGGCCGGGTCCGGCTGGAAGTCGATCTTCGCGTCGGGAACGCGGGCCCGGACGGCATCGGCCATCTGACCCATGGTGGGAGGAGGGTTGATCCCGCCCAGGTTGTAGTTCACGGTGTGGATGCTGCTGCGCGGCGCGTCCGCAAGCTCGATCATGGCCCGCCCGGCTTCTTTGAAGTAGACGAGCGGAACTGCCGTCTCGGGCGTCAACCAGACAGTGAACGGTTCGCCACGCGCCGGCGTTTCGATCACCCAACTGGTGCACTGGGCCAAGCTCCACGTGGTGACGCCGGGTCCGACGATGCCCGGATAGCGCAGACCGCGGAAGTCCAGTCCGTACTTCTTGCGGTAGTAACGGCCGAGCAGTTCACCGAATACCTTGGTGATGCCGTAGACCAGGTCGGGACGCTGCAGGGTCGAGTCTGTGGTGGGCCCGTCTGGCCGCTCTTCTCCGACGAAAACGCCGAGGCTGCTAGCGAAGAGGAACTGCTCGACCTCGTTGAGCCGGGCCGCCTCCAGCAGGGCATAGGTGCCGAAGGCGTTGGCCTGCACCGAGGCCTGCGGGTCGGCCTCGCTCGGGCCCGAGAGGATGGCCCCGAGGTGGTAGATGACCCGCGGTCGCACAGCAGCTACCAGGGCATGGATCTGGGCCTCGTCTGCCAGATCGAGCGGATGGAGGCCGAGGCCTCCTTCCAGCCCGGACAGGCGTTGCAACCGACCGCTGTGGTAGGCGACGTGCACCTCCTCGTCGCCGCGATCGACCAGCCCGCGGACCACCTCCGCACCGATGAACCCTGCTCCACCCGTGATGAGCACTGCCATCTGCACCCCCCGACGACGGCTGAAACCCCTGGCCAGGCATGGTAACGGACCAGCCCGGTGTTGGCGCCTGGAAACGACCGTCGGATAGAGACGGAACGGTCTATCTGGAGATGCTCAAGTTCGGCCCACATCGAGCCGTTACTTCTTGCGTCCACGACAAAGGCAAACCTGCTGCGAGGCAGGGACGCAAAGCCACGGGGCCCTCGTCGGTCAGCCGGGCTACCGAACGACGGGAAATCCTCACATGCGTGCCAATCGGGCCGTCCTTGCCGCGGGCGTCTTCGGACTCCTCGGCTTGTCCTCTGCTGCGTACAGCGCCAGCACGGCTTCGGGTCTCCAGCTCTCCGCCCCCGCCATGGCCAACCCCGGCCCGGGCGTCCTGGCTGCGGACCACCCCGGTCCCCTGAACCTCTTCTCCACCACCTTGTTCCCCCCGTCAGCCACCTTCCCGCCGTCAGCCACGACAGCGGTCGCGGTGGCGACCCCGGCTGCTCCCGTCGCAACCCAGGCCGTTGCTCCGGCTCCCGCCGAGCAACTGGCATCGGCCAAAGCCGCCGCTCCGGCCCCCGTCCCGGCCGAGGCTCCAGCCGCTCCCGCGGCGCCGGCAGAAGAGCAGGTCCCGGCCCCTCCCGAAGAAGCGGCCGCTCCCGAAGAAGCCGCCCCAGCCGGTGCCGAGAGCGCGCCCGTCTCTGAGGCCCCCGCGCCTGCCCCGGTTGCGCCCGTGTTGAGCGTCGCCGGTGACGCCGGGTCGGAGGATGCGTTCTGGCAGCTCACCAACGCCACCCGGGCCTCCATCGGCGCAGGTGCCCTGCGTTTCGATGCCGGTTTGCAGGCCTATGCCCGCCAGCAGGCCCACGCCATGGCCGATGCTGGTCAGATCTTTCACAGCAACATCAGCAACCTGCTCGGTGCCTGGTCGCTGGTAGGCGAGAACGTCGGTGTGGGGCCATCGGTGGGAGCTATCAACAACGCGCTGATCGCCAGCCCGGGCCACTACCGGAACATCTCCGATCCGGCCTTCACCGCCATGGGCGTCGGCGTGGTGATCGACGGCGCCGGCCGGGTGTTCACCGCTCACGTCTACGGCGCCTGATTCTCGTCTGGTGCTTCGACGCGGAGCGGGCGACTAGCGATCAAACCCGGGACGCCGGCTCAGCTCGCGGGCGGGGTCGCCCCGGTAATTGGCCGGATACGTGCGCCGCAATTCGGCTTCGGTCGGGGTGCGGCGCACCCGGGCCTCTACTGGGAGTTGGTCGACGATGGCTTCCATGATTCGCCTGGTATCGGCGTCGACGTCGTCGTAGCGCAGCCGCACCGGGGGACCGATCTGGGCCGTCACCTTGGGCGGCGGACCGGGGAAGACCATCCGAGGCAATCGCTGGTTGCGGGGCCATACGTGCTCGGTGCCCCACAGCCCCAATGGGATCACCGGCGCCCGGGTTTCGTGGGCGAGACGGGCTGCGCCCCAGCGGCCCTTGAGCTCCGGCTCGAAAAACGCCGGCCCTCTGGGGATCGTGCCTTCCGGGGCGATCATGACGACTTCGCCCGCCCGCAACGCCCTGGCGGCCGCCCGGACCGGCTCGTCGGAGCCCGTGCCCCGGTCTACCCGCACCCCTCCGAACGCCTTCATGAATGGTCCGATGAGCGGCGCATCGAACACTTCTTTCTTGCCGATGCCCCGGGCGGAGCGGCCGGCCTTGGAAACCGCCATGCCGACCACCGTGCCGTCGAAATAGCTCCGGTGATTGAAGACAACGATCGCGGGCCCTTGGCGCGGGATGTTCTCCAGGCCGCTCAGGTCGATACGGGCATTACCGACCAGATCTTCCCGGGCCAGGGGACGGAGCCATTCCTGCAGCTCGCGTCCAGCGACCTTGACGACCCCTTTGGGAACGTCGAACCAGCGCACCCGCCAACGCCGGGCCGCGGCCAGCGCGGCGAGACGTGGATCGGGATCGACCGCCACCGGCCGGCCCACTGACCCCAACAAGGCGGCGTCGGCAAAGGCATGGGCAAAGGCGTAGCTGTCCTCTAACGCGACGTCGTGCCGCTTCGCCCATTCCTGGACGGCCGCCAGCTTCTGGCGACCCCAGACGTATGGTCCGTCGACATGACCGGCGTAGCTGTCACCGTCGACGGCCCAACGCGTGGCGACGACATCGTCGAAGCCGATGCGTTCGGCGAGCGGGCGTACCAGCTGCTCGGGCAGGGGAGTTGCCAGGACGGTGATGCGCCCCGCGGCCCGTTGATCCTCGAGCTCTTGCAATCCGTAGGGAAGCACCTGGCCGGCCAGATCGAGACCGGCGGCCTCGGCAGCTTCGTGCACGGTAGATACCGGCCAGCCCTTCGTCGCCCGGACACCGGCTCGGTCGAGCTGCATAGAGACCCGGTTGTCACCCCCGAGATCGAGCAGGCGGCGTACGGTCCGTTCGCCGGGCAGAAGGTTGGTGGGTTCGAGTCCAACCCCCGTGAGGTGGCGCTCGAACACCGGCCAGGCAGCCCGGGGAACGAGCGTGTGGTCGAGGTCGAAGATGGCAGCAGCGTTTGCCATCGGCCTACCTTAGGGCCAGCACGGACCGCCGCTGCCAAGGTTTCTGTTGGGACAGGTCCTCACCAGAAAGGTGCGCCGGCGGGGAGGCCAAGGATGATGCGTCCCCCGGCGTGGAAATGCTCAGGCGAACCTGCGCCGTGCTGCACGGCGACGTGGACATCCCTGAAGCGTCGGTCCAAGCCATTGGAGGCGAAGATCGACCGTGTTCCGCCCGCGTGGAACAGCTGCGTCACCGCGTCGACTGATGCGTGCATGGCGTAGGTGATGGCCAGCCGTGCGGCGAGGATGCACCGGTCGACCTCGCCGCCGTCGTTCTCTGTCGTGACGGCTTCGCAGGCCTCGCCGATAGCGGTCACACAGGAGCTGCGGGCTGCACTCAGCAGCGCCGCCACCCGGCCGACCGTCCCCTGGATGTCGCGGCGCTCGCGCAGCGGGATTGACGTCTGGTTGGCAGTCGATTGCTCCGCCATGAAAACGAATGCGTCGATCGCGCCCTGGGCGATACCGAGGGCAACGCCGACGGTGGGCGCCCAGCCGGCGACCATCGTGATGCGCTGGTTGAACGACGGGCCGTGATTGGCGACGGCGTGACGCAACGATTGGACGTGTTCGCTCGGTACGAAGACGTCGTCGACCA
Organism: Acidimicrobiia bacterium; assembly: GCA_034667945.1. Lineage (GTDB taxonomy): Bacteria > Actinomycetota > Acidimicrobiia > Acidimicrobiales > CAIXPF01 > JAXDQG01. Next base: position 11,258 of record JAXDQG010000631.1, read on the forward strand.
TGAAGTCGTGGCTCCCGGTGCCGCGCAGTCCGGTCACCCGCCAGGTCTCGACGACGTTGCCCTCGCTGATCGGGATCATCATGGCGCGGACGCGCTTGCGAGGCGGCTCGTCGATCACGCAGGCGGCGCTGTACCAACCGGCATGCAGACAGTTGCTGGCGAAATCCCACCGTCCGCTCACCCGGAATCCGCCGTCCACCGATACCGCCCGGCCCAGCGGCCGTGCGGAGCCGGAGAAGCGCATGGCTGCCGTTCCGGCCGTCCCCATCTCGTGCACTGTCGCTGGCGCCAGCCAGCCCATGTACCACGAGATGCCGCTGGAGACGTGCGCGCACCATCCGACGGACCCGTCCGCTCGGGCCAACTGCTCGATCGTGAGGAGCGCCGTCACCGGATCGACCTCTGGGCCCCCGAAAGCGGCCGGCAAATACAGGCTGAACATGTGAGCATCGGTGAGCCGGTCCACGATGTGGTCCGGCAGACGCCCGGACACCTCCACCTCGTCCGCGGCCTCGGCGATGAGCGGCGCAAGCCGCATTGCGGCGTCGACGTGTGGAGATGCAGCATTGAGACCCACGGGTGGCAGCCTTGCACGTCACTCCGGTGCGCGGCGGATGACCTGCGGCGTCGAAGCCGGCCGGCTCGTTACGGGGTAATCTTCGGTGGTCACCAGGGGGCAAGTCGTGACCGCGGGCGTCGCGGTGAAAGCTCGGACAGGGGGAACCGCCATGAGCGACGAGTTCACGATCGGCATCGGCACCGTCGGTGCCGGCATGTGGTTCAGCTACGACAGCGGCCAGAACTGGCGCCACATCTACAAGTACGTGAATCCCGAGGGCAACGTGCGCACCGTAAAGGTCGACCCGAGTGACCCCAAGCGGATTCTGGCGGCCTCCGACCGCACGGGATTGTTCCAGAGCGAGGACGGCGGATATCGCTGGTTCCCGTTGATGTCTCCGATCAGGGAAGGTGAGATCTGGTCGCTCGCCATTGATCCGAGCGACCCGAATCGCATTTACGTCGGCACACGACCGGGATCTTGGCGTTCCACCGATGCGGGCCAGACCTGGGAGCAGCTCGACATGGGCTTGAATCCCGAGTGCCCCATCGGCATCTCGCGCACGACCAACATCGTCGTCGATCCGCGGGACAGCCAGGTGCTGTGGGCCGGTGTCGAGGTGGACGGCATCTTCCGCAGTGCCGACGGCGGCGACAGCTGGACACACCTCGACGACATCGGGCCCACTCCGTTCCACGGTGATATCCACGGTTTGGCCGTGCGCGTGCACGACGGGGGCGCCGACATCCTCACCACGACGCCGTTCGGCATGGCCACCAGCACGGACGACGGTTCGTCGTGGAGCTGGCAGGAGTTCGATGGTTTCACCAAGGGCAGCGGCCAGCCGTACGCCTACTGCCGCGGCGTGTTCGTGAAGCCGGGAGACCCGGACACAGTGCTCGTCGGGTGTGGCGACTACATCCCGGGTGCGGTGGGTGCCGTCGAGGTGTCGCGCGACGGCGGCAAGACGTTCACCCGTGCGGCCATGCCTGTTGAGCCCAACTCGACCATGTACTGGATGGACATGCATCCGGACGTGCCGGACGTGATCGCAGCCTCGAGCGTGTTCGGCCAGATCTTCGTGAGCCGGGACACCGGCGAGTCGTGGTCGAAGGTCGACCGGGAATTCGGCGAGATCCGCTCTATCACCCTGTCGCCCACCTGAGATAGCGAGCCGCGCGGCCCCGAAGTCAAGGGGCCGCCGCCGCTCAGC
>JAXDQG010000632.1:0-3547 GCA_034667945.1 Acidimicrobiia bacterium
CTTTAGAGTCGGGGCGGGCCTGGACACGGGCGGATAGGGCCTCCCGACCCCTCCGTGTCCATCAAAACGTTGTTCCCGTCGCTCGGCCCTCTCCGCTTCAAGCGGATGCGACCTGCCTGCGTCAGCAGAACTGCTTAGCCTGCAGGGGTGCCCGGCGCACTCTGCCCGCCCAGCCTCCGCTGACTGCTCTGGACTTGGCCGACCGGTGACCCCACCTTCCAACGCACCTCCAGCTCCCAACGCCCAAGAGTCGACGGACGCGGGCACCCCCTCCGACGGTCACGCGCCACCCGACGCCCTTGCGCGAACCTTTCCTTCCGTGCCGCGACTCCGACTCACCGCACTGGCGGCTGCCGGCGTTCCCCTGTTGCTCCTACTTCTCCTCATCGTGGCCTGGGCGATCGACGCCTCGACCAGAGGAGCCGGCGTCACCCGGAACGTCACACTCGCCGGCCAGGATGTCGGTGGCATGAGCCAGGGCGACCTCGTGGACGTGCTGAACAAGGTCTCGGCGCAAGTGCAGACCGCCAAGGTGCAGCTCGTCCTGCCCAAAGCCACCCTGGACTCCACCGCGGCCGACATGGGCCTCCGCCTCGACCAGACGCGCACCGCCCAGGGAGCGCTCGACGTCGGCAAGGATGACCCGCTTCCCTTCCGGCCGTTCGTCTGGGTCGGCTCGTTCTTCCATCCCCGGAAGGCCAAGCTCTACTTCGCCGTCGACAGCAATGCCCTGGCCAGCCGGCTGACCGTGCTGGAGCAGAAGGTGCGACTTCCACCCAGCGAGCCGACCGTGGCGTATCAGGACGGCGAGCTGAAGCTCGTGTCGGGCAAACCGGGCAAGGGTCTCGACCCGGGCGCGGTCGCCGACGAGCTCGGCAAGGTGACCAACGTGTCGGCCGGCAAGGTCACGCTTCACGTCGACATGATCGATATCTCACCCACGTACAAAGACAGCGAGGCGCAGAAGGTCGTCGACGATGTGATGGCCAACACGAAATCGCCGCCCGTTGCCACCGTCGCCGGTGAGAGCCCCCGGCCCTTCGACGGTGATCGGCTGCGCCGCCTGGCCACGGCGGTCCCCGGCCGGCGGCCGGACGGCAAGGGGCTGGTGCTGATGCCAGCTCTCGACCCTGCCGGCACCGCGACACTGCTGCGCGAGATGTTCCCGGATGTGGGCACCAAGCCGGCGAACGCCTCGGTCAGGGTGGTGTCCGATCAGGTCGTGGTCGATCCCGGCGTGCCCGGCACCGCGTGCTGTGACCCGGCGTCGGTCAACGGCATTGCCACCGCCCTGCTCAGCGGGCAGCGCACGATCGACCTCCAGCTGGAGAGCGTCGCGCCCACCAAGGACACGGACTACTTCGCCAAACTCGGCATCTCGGAGAAGGTGGCCGAGTTCACCACCAACCATCCGTCCGGCGCCCCTCGGGTCACCAACATCCATCGCATCGCCGATCTCGTGCAGGGCGCCGTGGTCGAACCGGGTCAGACCTTCTCGGTGAACGACTACGTCGGTCCCCGCACCCGGGCCAAGGGATTCGTCGCGGCCCCCGTCATCGGCGAGAACGGCTACTTCTCCGACGACGTGGGCGGCGGCGTCTCGCAGTTCGCCACCACGATGTTCAACGCGGCCTTCTTCGCCGGCCTCGAGATCCCCGAGTACCAGGCCCACGGCATCTACATCTCCCGTTATCCGTACGGGCGCGAGGCCACGCTCGACTACGGCAACATCGACCTGAAGGTCCGCAACAACACACCGTTCGGCATCTTGTTGTGGCCGACCTACACCGACAGCTCGATCACCGTGTCGATCTACTCGACCCGCTACATCGAGGCCGGTCAGGACTCGCAGACCACCGAGCAGTACGGCGCGGTGTGCACCCGGGTCAGCACGGTGCGCAAACGCACCTGGGTGACCACGGGCGAGGCGCAGCTGGACAAGTTCTACGCCCTCTACACGCCCTCGGAAGGGCTGCAGTGCGACGGCAGCACGCTGCCGAACCCGGCGGCCCCGCCACCGCCACCCACCACGACGACCGCACCCGGCAGCCCGCCTGCGCCGAGTGCGTCCGTTCCAGCCACCTCGGCGCCAGCCGCCCCGCCTACGTCCGCAGCCGCTGCCGGCGCGGCACCACCATCCTCGCCCGGGACCACCGGGTGAGGCCGCCTGCCGCCGCCAGGCCGTGCCCACCGCTCATTGCCCTGCGTTCCACGCACGGTCGAGCCGACCGTTAGGGTCGACGCCACCATGGCCAACAGCGTCGATGTCGTCGTGGTCGGAGCCGGGCCGGCAGGCTCGGCGTCCGCCATCACGCTGGCCCGGGCGGGCCGCTCGACCCTGCTCGTCGACAAGGCCCGCTTCCCGCGCGACAAGTGCTGTGGCGACGGCCTCACCACCATGGCGCTCCGCCAGCTCGAAGAGATCGGCCTCGACCCTCGACACGTGCCCACGTGGACGGTGGTCGAGAACGTCGTGCTGCACTCGCCCTCGGGCCGCCGGGTCGACATGACGCTCGGCCGGCTCGACGGTGTGCACGCTGCGGTGGCCCGACGGGCCGATCTCGATGCCGCCCTCGTTCGGCTGGCGGAAGAGGCCGGCGCAAAGGTGGTCCAAGAGGCTCAACTTCGCTCCGCCCGACTGGACCACGACGGGGTCACGGTGGAGATCGAGGGAGTGGGCTGTGTCCGGGCCCGCCACGTCATCGGCGCCGATGGCATGTGGTCGCCACTCCGTCGCCAGCTCGGGCTGGCAGTCGAGGGCTACCGGGGTGACTGGCACGCCTTCCGCCAGTACTTCACGGATGTGAGTCCCGAAGCGGCTGGCGCGTTGCACGTGTTCTTCGAGGAAGATCTGCTGCCGGGATACGCCTGGTCCTTCCCTGTGGGAGACCGGGGGGCCAACGTCGGCTACGGCATCCTGCGGGGCGGACCGACGGCCGTGGGTGACATGGGCCATCGCTGGTCCGAGCTGCTGCAGCGCGACCGGCTGCGCTCCCTGCTGGGAGAGCACGCCCGGCCAGCAGCACCGCACCGGGCGTGGCCGATACCCGCCCGGTTTGGCCGGTTGCCGTTGCAGGCCGGCCGAGCGCTGTTCGTAGGCGATGCAGCGGCGGCCACCGATCCGCTCACCGGTGAGGGAATCGGGCAGGCACTGCTCACCGGCCGGCTGGCGGCTGAGGCCATCATCGGCCCGGGTGCCGAGACCGAAGCCGGCGCGCGCTACGAAGCAGGCGCCAGAGCTGCCCTCCACGCCGACCACCGCCTGGCCGAGGCGCTGAGCCGGCTGCTCGGTCGACCGTTGACGGCCCGGGCGGCCATTCGAGCGGCCGGGATGAGCGGCTGGACGCGGCGCAACTTCGTCCGCTGGATGTTCGAGGATTATCCGCGAGCCGCGTTGGCGACCCCCCGGCGCTGGCATCGGGGCATGTTCTCGCCGCCGGGCGCCTATGGCTCGGCGGGCTGAGCGGATTGAGCGGATTGAGCGGAGTGAATCGCCCGGCGGGTCGGGCGGCCGAGGGCGTCGCCTTCATCCCGGCAGACGAAGGAG
>JAXDQG010000633.1:0-4965 GCA_034667945.1 Acidimicrobiia bacterium
AGCAGCAGGGGAATCACCATCCAACCGCCGTGCCCATGGGAACGTTCCCGGCCGCTGATGGCGTGTTCAACCTGGCGCCCGGCACCAATGCCCACTGGAAGGCTGTGTGCAAGGTGCTCGGCCACCCCGAGTGGGCTGACGACGATCGCTTTGCCAGGCCCGGGTCCAGGGCCAAACGGCGCGCCGAGGTGAACGCCATGATCGCCGAGGTCACCGCGACCCAGCCCGCTGAGCACTGGATCGAGGCATTCCTGGCCGTGGGCGTGCCCGCCGGGCCCGTGCTGGATCTCGGCCAGATGTTCCGCCATCCGCAGATCCAGCATCTCGCCATGGCGCAGCCCATCGATCATCCGACGCGCGGGCAGGTGGCGGTCGTGGGCCAGCCGTTGACCTTCGGCGACGATCCCGAGCACCGGGGTGTCCGCAAAGCCGCCCCGGCGCTGGGCGAGCACACCGACGCCATCCTGGCCGAGTTGGGACTGGATGTCGCCCAGGTCGACGCGTTGCGTGCCCAGGGGGTTGTCTGACCCGAGGTCTGGCCTGGCCGGGCGCTTCTCTCCGGGGAGGAGCTCAGTCCAGAACGAGAAACGGCTGGTCGAGGCGGGCGAACAAATCGACCAGGATGCGCAGCGTCAGCCCCCAGATGACTCGATCACCATGGATCCTGATGCCTGGGAAGGTCTGTCCGGCAAGGTCCGGATAGTCGTAGCTGATGAAGGCTTCCGGGTTGTAGAGCTCGGTGAGGGGGATCCACATCGTGTCGGCCACTTCATGGTTGGTGACCAGCGCTGGCCGGGGACCGTCCAGCCAGTAACCGTGGGCCGATACGACGATCTGGCGGCGTCGGCCGTCCAGATCGTCGAGCTGGCCAAGCGACTGCGCATCGGTGAGGTCGAGGCCGATCTCCTCCCACGTCTCGCGAAGCGCGGTCGCATGGCTGTCGGCATCGTCGGGGTCGACCCGCCCTCCGGGCAGCGCCATGTGCCCGGACCAGGGGTCGCCTTTGCGAGTGGCCCGCTCGATGAACAGCAGCTCCGTGCCGGCGTCGCCCGCTCTGAACACGGCGGCCACCGAGGCCCGAGCTGCCGATGGCAAGCCGGTCGCGCGAGCTCCGAGGCCGAAGGCCGCCTTGAGCCGCTGCAGGTCGGACACGGCGCGAGCGTAGCAACCGGATGAGCAGGCGCTCCCGGAGGTGGCACGCGGTGTCGCTGTGTCAGGAAGCCTTTGCCGTGAGTTCTCTGTTTGCGCCCCATTGGGTTGTGCCTGGCTTCGCCTTGTGTGCACCCGCCGACCGCTACAGGACGTAGGGCGGTTGCCAGCGCACGTCCCCACGCCACGAAAGCGTGCTTCTTGGACTATTGCCTGGCACCGCGAGCTGCGGAAACGTCGCCCCGTAAGCGGGCGCGCGCAGAGCGCGAACAAGTTGGAGGGTGTCGAGATGTTGGTTGGTTCATCGGCGGACATGGCCGCCCGACGGCCGCGATCGGCAAGGTGGGTGGCTGCGCCCGTCGTGGCGCTGGTGCTGCTCGGAGGGGCATGCAGCTCCCACGGTTCATCCGGCTCGGCACCCGTGAGCGCACCCGCGGTGGCGAGCGCCGAGGTCAAGACCAAAGAAGTGGCGAACCTCTCCCTGCCTCGTCCCTACATCGACAAGCTGACGGCGGCGTTGAAGGCCAACGACGTTTCGGCCGCCACCGCCGCATTGGAGGCCTACGACGCGGCCTGGGGCGGGGTCGATGCCTATGTCAACGTGCGCTCGCTCTCGCTGTACCAGAAGATGCAGACCGATCTCGAGACGCACATCGCGGATGGCCTGTCCAAGCCGTCACCGGACTACGTCGGCCTGGCGGCCACCTCTGAGACGCTGGGCCAGCGGTACGACGACGCCATAGCCCTTTCGAAGAATGGTCCTGCGCTGAGCCCGCTGTTCGACGACCTGGCCGCCTTGCGCCTCGTGCGCTCCGATCTGCGTATTGCCACCGCGGCACTGAACGACAACAACGTGGCCAAGGCGACCGCCGTCTTCAACCGGTTCCACAGTGGGTTCCAGCCGGCCTACGACGTCATCAAGGCCCGCTCCTCCGGGGCGGCGACCGATACGCAGAACGCGCTCGACGAGGCGGCGGCCAAGTTTGCGGGCAAGGCCTCGGTCGACGAGCTGAAGACGTCGCTGGCGACGCTCATGACCAAGTACAACGTCGGTGTCAACCTGCTCAACGCCGCCGCCCGATATGCCGACACCACCAAGACTTCGATCACCGATCGAGACCTTTTGCGGCTCGGCAGTCTGGCCGACGTCGAGGTTCAACTGGGCAAGAGTCTGGTCGCGTGGCAGTCCGGCGATTACACCCGCGCCGGCACGCTGGCCAGTGCGATCGGTACGACCATCTACCCGCGGTTGCAGCCGGCACTGGCAGACAAGGGATCCGACGGTGGACTGAAGAAGGCGCTCGACGACTACAGCGCGGTGGCGGGTGCGGCCGGGGAGGCGGCCAAGGTGTCCTCCACCAACGATGCAGCGCTGACTGCGGTAGCGCTTGCTCGCCAGGTGCTCGTCGGCCAGTTCTGGACTGATCCCAAGGTGCAGAGCTTTGTCGCCGGTCTGCCCAAGGCGGACGTCCTCACGTGACCTTGCTCACCTGACCTCGCTCGCCTGACCTTGCTCGCCTGGCCTTGCTCGCCTGACCTCGCTCACAGGCCGGGGATCGGCCGCCGGTTGCGATCCGTTTCTCTCTCCGCGCGATTGGGAACACGCATCGAGACCAGCCCCCGGAGGTGTGTTCATGAACTGGCGATCGAGATGGTTCGGCGCGACCACGATCACGTTGCTGTCCTCACTCACGATGGCCACCTACTACTGGGGACAGAACGCCGGGAAGAAGTGGTGATCGTGCCTTTGGTGTGAGGGCGGTTGCGCCTTGGCATCCAGCGCTACGGACGCGCCCCGGCCTGCGGGGGCATCTAGGAGGGCGACAGCACGCGGCGATACAGTCTCGCCGGTGCCGTGGCCCCTGGGGAGCTGGGGAGCGCGGCAGAGCGATCGGATTTCGCCCTCTGGTTCGGAGGGCCGAGAAGGGAACGTGATGTCGTCGACGCAGCCCGTGGACATCGATGCCGAAGGCGGCGAATCTCGCTTCGCCAAGATCACCGATAATGCCGTCGACAACCTCCGCCGCCTGATCGGCGTCCCGATCGCCGAAACTGTGGAGCCGTGGTGCTACGAGGCCACTCGGGACAACATCCGGCACTACGCACACGGCATCGGCGATGACAACCCCCTGTGGTGCGACCCGGATTATGCGGCCGGCACGTCCTACGGCACGGTGGTGGCCCCGCCCAGCTTCGTGTTCGCGCTCAACCGGATCCTCTCCGGCTACGTGGGGGGCCTCCCCGGGATCCACGCCATGTGGGCCGGAGCCGACCTCACCTGGCACCGCCCCATTCTGCGCGGGATGGAGATCCGCACCGAGGCCTACCTGAAGGACCTGGTGGAGCACCAAACCAGCTTCGCTGGCCGGGCGTTTCAGCAGATCTATCACGTGGAGTTGTCCGACGCCGACGACACGCTGCTGTGCAGTGGCGACTCGTGGTGCTTCCGGACCGAGCGCGACACGGCTCGTGAGCTGGGGACCAAGTATGAGAAGGCCAAGTCGAGGCCACCGATGCGCTACACCGCTGATGACATCGAGCAGATCTTCAAGCTGTACGAGGCCGAGGCGGTGCGCGGTGCCGAGCCGCGCTACATCGAGGATGTCAACGTGGGCGACGAACTGCCCACCATGGCAAAGGGCCCCATGACGGTGACCGGTTTCATTGCGTTCGCGCAGGGATGGGGTGGCCTGTACATCCGGGCGAACAAGCTGGCCTACAAGCAGTTGCGCAAGCATCCGGGCCTCGGCATCCCCAATGCCTTCGGGATCCCCGATGTGCCCGAACGTGTGCACTGGGAGAACGATCTGGCGACCGATGTGGGGACGCCGGCTGCGTACGATTATGGGCCGGAGCGATGCTCCTGGCTGACTCACCATCTCACCAATTGGATAGGTGACGCCGGATTCCTTCGTCAGCACAAGAGCCAGATCCGTCACCACAACGTGGTAGGTGACTGGCTGGTGATCACCGGCAGAGTGGCGTCCAAGGGCGTCGATGACCAGGGCGTTCCGTGCGTCGAGATCGAGCAGACCGCCCACAATCAGCATGGTGATCTTTCCGCGGTGGGCACGGGCGTCGTGCGGCTTCCGAGCCGTTCACAGGCTGGCTAGCGAGCCCTATCCAGGGGTTCTCGAACAACGACGGGTGACGGCCCAGCCCGTTTTTGCCGTCGGCTGCGCCGTTCTTGCAACTTTCTCAGCGCGTGTCGCGTCGGCCATTACATCGGTCTGTGACGTTTGGAGCTCACACCCGGACGCGTCGCGGATGGGTCAAGCGAAAGCACCTGCATGAAGCACGGCCCTACAGGGGTCGGGCGACGCTGGAGCGTTCGGGAGGCCCCCGCCACGCGAGCTCTCAAGGAATGGAGCACCATGCAGAAGCGGATAGCCATCGCCGGACTTCTCGTCGGATTGGCGGGAGGCGCGGCAGCCGGCCTCACGCTCGGAGCACCTGGCCTCTCCGGTGCCCAGACAACCCCCTCGACCACTGCGCCGTCTTCGTCCGCGCCCTCCACCAACTCCGCGCCGTCGACCTCCGGCACGCCGTCCTCGCCCTCCGCCGGAGCTGCCACCTCCAACGAGGACCCGGCACACGAGGCGGCGGAAACCCCCGAGCACGAGGCAGCCGAGAACAACGGGACGTTCCGCCATGGGCACGGCGGCGGCTCGAACGAGGATCCCGCCCACGAGGCGACCGAGAGCCCGGAGCGTGAGGCCCAGGAAGATGCCGGAAGGGCGGCCGGCTCGGGCTCAGCGCCGGCCACGCCTTCGACTCCGGCGCCTCCGACGTCGTCCTCGTCCAGCTCGAGCGTGC
>JAXDQG010000634.1:0-6298 GCA_034667945.1 Acidimicrobiia bacterium
GAGCACACGGAGGAGGTTCTCTTCGAGTGGTTGGGCCTGGCGGTGGACGACGTGAAGGAGCTGCGGGCCGCCGGCGCGCTGTAGCCCGTCAGTCGACGAGGGCCTGGTAGACGAGCGCCTTGAACTCGCGACGGATGGGATAGGTGCTGGACGGCATGAGCTGGGCCAGCACCAGGCCGGCGATCTCTTCCTTGCGGTCGACGAAGAACATGGTGGACGCGGCGCCGCCCCAGCCGTGCTCCCCCGGCGTGCCGACCACGCCGGCCCGGGCGGGGTCCAACATGACGGAGAAACCCAGCCCGAAGCCGATGCCGTCGTAGCTGATCTCGGAGAACACCTTCTGGCCCATGCTGGCCAGGTCGCCCCCACCGGGGAGGTGGTTGGTGGTCATGTATTCGACGGTCTTTCGCCCGAGCACCCGGTTGCCGTTGAGCTCGCCCCGATCGGCCAGCATCAAGATGAAGTTGAGGTAGTCGGAGGCGGTTGAGACGAGGCCGCCCCCGCCCGAGAGGAACGTGGGCGGAGTGAGATAGGTGGACTTGGCGGGGTCGTCGAAGAGGGCCAAGGGTTCGTCCCGGGTCCACGCGTAGTTGGCCGCCAGGCGGCTGGCTTTGTCCTCGGGAACCCAGAAGGCGGTGTCGACCATGCCGAGGGGCTCGAAGAGGCGCTGCCGAAGGAGCTCGTCGAGCGGTTGGCCGGAGATGGCTTCGCAGAGGTAGCCGCACACGTCGGTCGCCACCGAGTACGACCAGCGGGTGCCCGGCGAAAACATCAGTGGGAGCTCGGAGAGGCGGTCGATCATCTCCTGGAGGTTCTCCGCACCTTCGCTTTCGACGCCGCGACGGCGGTACAGGGCGTCGATGGGATGACGGCCCATGAAGCCGTAGGTCAGGCCCGAGGTGTGGGTGAGCAGGTCCCTGATCTGCATCTCTCGCTCGGGGAATTGCGTCGAGTAGGCCTCGGGCGTGCCGTCGCTCCAGACCCGGAGGTCGGCCCAGGCGGGGATGAAGCGCGAGACCGGGTCGTCGAGCTGGAACAGTCCCTGCTCGTAGAGGGTCATGAGCGCCACCGAGACGATGGGCTTGGTCATCGAGTAGATGCGGAAGATGGTGTCCTCGGTCATGGCTTCGCCGGCGGCGACATTGCGCTGGCCGAAGGCCTCGAGGTGGGCCACCTGGCCCTTTCTGGCAACCAGCGTCAGCAGGCCGGCGAGCTTGCCGGCGGCGAGGTACCGCTGCTCGAAGAAGGGCCGGATGCGGGCGAGCCGCTCCCGATCCAGGCCCAGCTGGTCGGGCTGATCCACCACGTCGATGGCCACGATGTTCTCCTCAGCGGGTCGAGGGGCGGCAGTGAGCCGGGCCGGGGGTTTCAGAACGCTGGCAGGCTAGTTGGGGACGCCCTTGGAGCGGGTGGGAGCCGGGCCGCCAGGTGCCGACGTAGTGTCGCCTGCGTGGACGTTCCTGCTTCACACGTTGACCTGCTCGAAGGCACGCACACGGCGGCGCTTTCGACGATCTCGCCAAGTGGGGCCATTCAGACCACGGCGGTCTGGTACCTCTTCGACGAGGGCAGGCTGCAGGTGTCCGTGCAGGCGGCGCGAAAGAAGTATCGAAACCTTCTGGCTCGACCGCAGGTGACGTTCTTCGTGATCGACCCCGCGAGCCCCTACCGCTACCTGGAGATTCGGGGCACGGCGCACCTGGCTGAGGATCCCGGGTACGAGGTGCGGGATCGCATTTTCGATCGTTATGGACTCGATCCGGCCCGAATCGATGCGGCGGGGACGGGCCGAATCGCCATCACGATCGCCCCGAACACCATCAACATTCGCTGACCACTACCTGAGGTCGCCACCTCGCGTAGGGTGCCGCCGGCCGGCTCGCAAGCGTCGAACCCGCTCGCTCCGGTACGTCGAATTCGGTCTGTAGTCCGTCGAATCGACGTCGAATCGGTGCGTACGCAGCGAAAAAAGAGGTCGTGGGGTGGGGACGGTTTTTTGAGTTTTTGATGGCCACCGCCAAGTATTTGCCCCCCCGCAAAACCAAGCTCAACCGAACTGCGGGACCACCTCTTCCGCGAACCGCCGCATCGCATCGAGCCGTCCCTCGACCCCGCCCCGGGCCTGCACGAACACCACGGTGTGCTGCAGCCCGACGTCTGCATACGCCCCGAGCTGGTCCACCACCTGCGCCGTCGAGCCGCACAACACTCCCGGACGCTCGGTCGAGGCGTCGAACAGCAGTGTGCACAGCATCGTCAGCTGCACCTCGGCCCGGTCGCGCCCCAGTTTCTCGCACTCCTGCCCGACGGCCGCCCACTGCTCGGCCAGCCCTGTCGCCGTCGGAAATGCCGCGTGGAACGCATCCCCATAGCGAGCCGTGCGGCGATACGCCGCTCCCGTGTGCCCGCCAACCCAGACCGGGATGCGCCCGTTCGGCGGCTTGGGTGAGAACCCGACCGGCCCGAACTTCGTGAACGGCCCGTCGAAGGTCACCACCTCGTCGGCCCATAGCCGCTCGAAGATCTCCAGCGTCTCGTCGGCCCGCTGGCCCCGCCGATCCCAGGGCATGCCCAAGGCCTCGAACTCCTCTTTCATCCAGCCGACGCCCACGCCCAGGATGGCGCGGCCGCCGGACAGGTGATCCAGGGTCGCCCAGGCCTTGGCCTGCTGCAGCGCGCCCCGATAGCCAATGATCAGCACGGTCGTGCCGAGCCGCACTCGCTCGGTGGCCGCGGCCGCAAACTGCAGCGTGCCGATGCAGTCCAGCCACGGCGAGCCGGCCGGCGGAAACGCCGAGTTGTCCTTCGCATAGGGGTATTGGGAAGCGATGCTGCCCGGGTCGGGCCAGGCGATGTGATCACTGGACCACAGCGATTGGAAGCCCGCGTCCTCCGCGGCTCGGGCGTACGCCAGGATGGCGTCGCGCGTCGCGAGCTGACCCGCATCGGGCAGATGTACTCCGAACTCCACCGAAATCCCCCCCGTGGAATGCCTTGATCGCGGCTCATCCACGACCGAGTGGCCGCACAGTAGCTGGCCCGAACCGCCCCCATCGCGGCGATGCCAGCGGGCCCTGGCCTCCTGTTTCCGACGCTCCCCACCCACAGGACGCGCCTTAACGAGATGTAAAGAGCGGGTGAACCTCAATATAAGGACGTATCAGGGCGTCAGACCTGCAATGTGACCTCGCCTCCACCTGCGTTGACCTGGCGCAAATCCACTGACGATAATCGGCAGCGGATTGCCCCAATCGAGCCCCTTCCCGCTCTTGGAAAGCCGCGCTCGCTGGTAATCCACGTCCGGTGCAACCCTGAAGGGGGAAACGTGAAAAGGTCCCGTATGACCTGCCTTGGCGCGGGTCTGTTCGGCCTATCGCTCATATCGGCCGCTTGTGGAAGCAGCGGCAACAAGGAGGCCACCAGCGCCTCCTCGTCGACAACTGCGGGTGGGTCGACCACCTCCGCTGCGGCCAACGGATCGACGGCCACGACCGCGCCCGTGTCCCGGCCAACATCGATGAACGATTGGGAGGCCTTGTGGAGCAAGCAACGCGATGCGATCGTGAAGCGCATCAAGGACAACAAGTGGGGCAAGTCCGCCGACGGTAAGACGGTCACCGGGCCGGAGGGCTTCCAGATTGATTTGTCCAAGTGCCCCTCGGGCTGGTCCGATACCGAAGGGCTCACCGATACGTCGATCAAGATCGGCCAGGCGATCGCCCAGTCCGGCTCGTTCGCCGAGTACAACAATTACTCCAAGGGCATCAAGGCGCTCTTCGACGATTACGGCAACAAGGGTGCCTTCAAAGACGTCAATGGCAAGAGCCGCAAGATCGACTACGTCGTCAAGGATGACGGGTACGATTCGGCTCGGACGATCCCCATTGTCGATGAGCTTCTCGACTCCCAGAAAGTCTTCGCCGTGTGGACACTGGGCTCGCCCAGCACGCTGAAAACCTACGACAAGATCAATCAGCGTTGTGTTCCGCATCCTTTGGCGATGACCGCCCATGCGGCCTGGGGCGATCCGGTCAACCACCCGTGGACGACCGGAGCGCCGGCGCCCTCCTACAGCACCGAAGCCGTGCTCTGGGGCGCCTTCCTCGAGCAGCACCTCACCGAGTTCCCGGCTGACCGGAAAGTCAAGGTCGCCTCGCTGGTCATGAACAACGACTTCGGCAAGCTCTACGACCAGAGCTTCAAGGCCTACTTGGCCCAGTCGGACAAGCTGAAGGGTCGCGTCGACTACTTCAACGAGACCATCGAGGCGCAGGCACCGACGGTCACCGACCCGATGACGACGCTGGCCTCCAAGAATCCGGATGTGTTCATCGCCATGGTGGCGGCGACGCCGTGCACCCAGGCGGTCACCGAAGCGGCCCAGACCGGCATGCACGAGAAGGTCAAGTACCTCTTCCAGCCCGAGACCTGCTCCGGCACGACCTTCATGAAGAAGGACAAGGTCGGAGGCGACGGCGCGGCCGCGCAGAACTGGTGGATCGTGAACCCCGGCGGCGTCGACATCTCGGACCCGACCCAGCAGGGCGATGCCTGGGTGAAGTTCGCCCGCGAGCTGCTGAAGTCCAACGGCCTCGATCCCGACTCCTCGAGCCTGCTCGGTGCGGGTCTGGCCTATGGCTGGCCCCTCGACCAGGCGCTGATGGTCGCCGGACAGCTCGACGGCGGACTCACGCGAAGCAACCTCGCACTGGCCCTGCGGGCCATGGACATGACCGACCCCATGGCCCTGCCCGGCGTCAGCTTTCACACCAACGGCAACAAGGACGCGTATTTCATCGAGGCCGGCGTCTTCCAACAGTGGGATGCGGCCAAGCAGACCTGGGTGAGCAAGAGCGACGTCATCGATCTCGACGGCAAATCGTCGAATTGCTCCTGGGACCAGTCGGCCGGGCTCTGTAAGTAACCGGCTCTGTAAGTAACGGGCTCTGTATGCGACAGCCGGCGGGGCGGCGGCCCATCAGGTGGTGTCGCCGCCCCGCCGGCCAACGGCCTAGGAACATCTGCGGGCTCAGACCCGGGGCCCCCACGTACCATCGACCGGCATGCAAGCGGCCGAGACGAAGCATCCCGCTGGCTCACCGCCCGGGATAGAGCTGGCGGAGATCGCGGAGCATCAGCACCTCGGCCCCCTGCTGGCGGCCTGGCACGTGGAGGAATGGGGCTACCTCTATGACGGCTGGACGGTGGAGGTGGCGGAGGCGGAGTTCCGGGACATGGATGTCCGCGGCCGGATCCCCACGACCTGGCTGGCCTTTGACGGCCCAGGTCGCGGCGCCGAAGACCTGGTGGGCTCGGTCAGCCTGCTGGCCGACGACGACCTGCCAGGCTTGCGTCATCTCCACCCCTGGCTGGCCAGCCTGTACGTGGTGCCCCGGGCTCGTAGGCGGGGCATCGGCAAGTTGCTGGTGCGCCACGTCGTGACGGAAGCGGCCGAGCAGGGCATCGAACGTGTGCACCTGTTCACTGCCGGCCAGCAGGGGTACTACGAGCAGCTCGGCTGGCGGACGCTCGAGCGGCTAGTTGTCCAGGGGCACGAAGGCGCGGTCATGGTCCGCGACACGCACCCCTTCGCTCCTCGCCGAGCGCTGACCAGCTCCTGGCTCAGCAATCCCGACATCGCCAGCGCGTACTCCTACCTGCGGCCCGGCGGTACGCCGGCCGACCGCGACCTCCTCGCGCAACCGCTTGGCCCGGGTCTCCACCTGGCGGGGGAGGCCACCTGGTCGGCCCACCCCGGCACCATGCACGGGGCCTGGTTCAGCGGCGAGCGAGCCGCGGCCGCCGTTCTCGCCGACGAGAGCCCGTCCGCTGGTGCAGTGATCGTGGTCGGCGCGGGGCTGGCCGGGCTGGGCGCGGCCCGCGCGCTGCTGGCAGCGAATCGGGCCGTGATGATTCTGGAGGCGGGACCCGTGGCCGGCGGTCGAGCGCGCACCGATACGTCGCTCGGCGGCCCGGTGCATCTCGGCCCAGCCTGGCTGCACGGCGAGATCGGCAACCCGATCGCCGAGGCGGCCGATCGGGTCGGCGTCCCCTACTCCCCCACCACCTGGTCGATTCGGCCGACGTTCGTGGTAGGCCAGGGCCGTCTCCCCGAGGACGAGCGGGCTCGCCTTGCCGCCGCGCACGACCTCATCGAAGACGAGCTGGCCGCGGCCAGCGAAGGGGCCGAGGCGGACGCAGCCTTCGGTCCGGTGGTCCGTGGGCTCGTCGACCGACATCAACGCAGCCCGCTCGACCGGCTGGTCCTGAACTGCTGGTTCCGCATCGCCTACGAGGG
>JAXDQG010000635.1:0-5273 GCA_034667945.1 Acidimicrobiia bacterium
CTTCTCGTAGGTCTCGACGTCCTGTTGGACCGTCGGCCAGGGCTTTTGCGGAATGACGAGCACGCCGATCCCCAAACCGGCCATCAGCGGCATGGACTCGGGCGACACGGCGGCGGCGTAGGTCCGACCTCGGAACGTGTGCGCCGGTCGCGGCCGGATCTGCCGCCGGGGCTGCGTGCCGAACTCGTTGTCGTACTCCATGTAGCCCTGCTCGAGCGCCTCGGTGATCAGCCGGGCGTACTCGACGAAGCGCTCACGCGACGTGTTCATGTCGACACGGAAGCCCTCGTACTCGATGCGGGCCAGACCCCGGCCGATACCGAGGATCATTCGGCCGCGAGCGACGTTGTCCAGCAATGCAACCTGCTCGGCGACGCGAAGCGGATCGTGCCAGGGCAGCACGATCACGCCCGAGCCGAGCAGCACGTTCGGATGCTTGCCGGCCATGTACGACAACCACTGCACCGGATCGGGGCACATGGTGTAGTCGTCGAAGTGGTGCTCGACCGTCCAGAGCGACTCGAAGCCAAGCTCGACCGCCAGATCGCACAGGCGCAGCTCGTTCTCGTAGACCTCCTGGTCCGTGAGGGCGTCGTACGGATTCTGGAAGGCGACGTTGTAACCGACGTGCATGGCCCATCCCCCCGCTGCCGGGTCGTATTGGATGGACGCTACTCCGCCAGGGGCGATCCCGCTGAGGGACCGAGCGCAACAACACGGGCGGATAGGGCCTCCCGACGCCTCCGTGCCCATCAAAACCGGGTTTCCGTCGCTCGGCCCTCTCCGCTCAAGGGTCGGGCGAAGCCGTCAATCGAGCGTGACCATCGCCGCCAAGCCGCCGCTCAGGAGACGGTGGGCCTGGGCGATCGTGTCGCTCACCACCTCGGCCGCGGTCGGAAGGCTCTGGACCAGCCCGACCGATTGCCCGGCCCACAGCGGGAGGTACTCGGCATCCTCACGCCTCGCCGCCGCCTGGAAGATGTCCCCGGCCGCGAACATCTGCCAAAAGAAAGGCAGGACCGGCGCGCCGGAACGGGCGTACTGCTCGGTGAAGTCATTGCGGATTGCCCGCGCGTAGCGACCGCTGAAGGCGTCGGTCACCGTGGTTTCGTCGGAGGTGCGCTCCAGCAGGGCCTTCTTGTGGACCTCGGGAGCCGTGGACTCTTGCGTGGCCACGAAGCGGGTGCCCATGAGGACGCCTGAGGCGCCGAGGGCCAGGGCGGCCACCAGGCCGCGACCATCGACGATGCCACCCGCGGCGGCGACCGGCACCCGCACTGCGGCGGTGACCTCGGGAATGAGCGCCACGGCGCCGACGGCCCCATGCTGCGGCGAGGGCGGCTTGGTGAAGTGCGAGCGGTGACCGCCTGCCTCGCCGCCCTGGGCGACGATCACGTCGACGCCCGAATCCTCGACCGCGATCGCGTCGGCCACAGTCGTGACCATCGCCATGACCCGGATGCCACGGCGGTGGCAGTCTTCAACCAGGTCCGCGCCCGGGTCACCCAGCCCGATGCTGAAGACGGGCACGCGCTCCTCGAGGATCACCTCGATGGCCGATGAGACAAGGTTCGGGGGTGGCTTCGGCCGGCCCTGGGCGGGCGGTAGAGCGAGCGCCTTGCGAACACGGTTGAGCGTGGTGTGAACCTGTTCGACTGTTTCATCGGCGACCGACTCGGCGGGAGCCGGCGGCCACAGATCGGTGGCGAGCAGCAGGTTGACGCCGAAAGGCCGCTTCGTGCGGGAACGCAGGTCGCGAATGGCAGCGCGGATGGTGTCCGGTGAGGCGAGGACCCCGGCTAGGACGCCGAGCCCCCCGGCCTCGCAGACCTCGGCCGCCAGGTCCACCCCCGCGACCCCGCCCATGCCGGACTGCACGATCGGGTACTCGGTGCCGAGAACCTCGCAGAGCCTGGTTGCCAGGCGCGGTCTCCCGTCCATGGTGCCCTCCGCGTCATTGCTCCGTTGCGCACCGTTGCGGTGTGGTCAGATGCTGGCACGCTCGGCGTGGTCTGGCGCAGCCGCCTGAAACGAGCCGCCTCACCACAGCCGCTCCGGTCACCGCCGGGCCCGCATCCCACACCTATGCTCGACCTCCGCATGCGCACGAAACCCCGGGGCCCGCTCATCGTGGGCGGTCTCCTTCTTCTGTGGATCGTGCTGATCGGCCGGTGGGCGACGACCTCGTTCGACGAGACCATCGCTGCGCTCGACCTTCAGAGCGGCCAACAGGTCGCCACCGTGTCCTATCGCTGCCCCTCGCTGTTCTCGGGTGATCCCGACCCGGTCGGCATCGGGCCGCCGAACACCCGACTCGAGCGTCAGCCGTGCGCGGACACCCGCAAACAGCATCGCTTTCTACTGATCCTCGACGGGGTGGTCGCCGTGGTTGCGGTCGCCGGCGTGATCGCCTGGTCACGGCACCACGAAGTGGAAGTGCGGGCCACCTTGCCCGGCCACCCGCGGGACTGAAAGCTCCGAGTCACGGCCCGTCCGGGACCACCGCCGACCCACCGGCATGAATCGGCCCCGCCGTATTCCGCAGGTTCGGCGCTTGACGCCCCGTGTGCAGCGCAATGATCTCGGCGCAGATCGACACAGCAGTCTCCTCCGGCGTGCGGGCACCGATGTCGAGCCCTACCGGAGCGAGGATCCGCGCCAACTCGTCATCGGACACCCCTTCCTCGCGAAGGCGCCGATTGCGGTCGTCGGTCGTCCGGCGCGACCCCATCGCACCGATGTAACCAGCTCGGGTCTTCAAGGCACCGATCACTGCGGGCACGTCGAACTTCGGGTCGTGCGTCAAGACACAGACCGCATCGCGCGGGCCGAGCTGCGGCCCCACCTTCTCGAGCAGACGGTGCGGCCAGTCGACCACAACCTCATCGGCCATCGGGAAGCGCTGGCGGGTGGCGAACACCGGTCGGGCGTCGCACACGGTCACCCGGTAACCCAGCACTTTGGCGACTCGGGCCAACGCCGCGGTGAAGTCGACCGCGCCGAAGATCAACATCTGGGGCGGCGGCGCGAAGCTTTCGATGAAGACCGCCACCGCCTCCTCGCGCGCTTGGCCCTCGGCGCCGTAGTGGCGTACGAGCGTGCGCCCGGCCTCCAGCTCGCCGAGCGCGTCGCGGGCCACTACCCGATCGAGATCGGGCTGGCCGAGGCTGCCGAGGGCCGGTTCGTCCGGCCGCACCAGCAGCTTGGCGCCTACGTGCTCTCCCTCGATGATGGCGGCCAGCGCCACCGGCCGCTCGCCTCGAATGGCCTCGTCGAGCACCTCGTACAGCGAGCTCATGTCACCAATCCAGCGGCTCGATGAACAGATGAATGGTGCCCCCGCACGTGAGCCCCACCGCGAAGGCCTCGTCGTCGGAGAACCCGTAGGTGACCCGCTTGCGCTCACCGGTCTCCAGGATCTGCAGGGCCTCCGTCACGACCGCCCCTTCGACGCAACCGCCCGACACCGAACCGGCCACCTCGGCGTCCTCGTTGACCGCCATGGCCGAACCGGGCAACCGTGGGCCGGAACCTTCCACGTCGATGACCCGAGCGATCGCCACCCGGCGGCCGGCGGCGCGCCAACGGTCGATGTCGTCGAGGATCTCTCTCATGCCGCGATCACCTCAGCCAGCTGTTCGAGCGATGCCAGGGAATGTCCCTCTATGAAGGCATCAACGTGGGGCAGGGCTGCTGCCATTCCCTGGGCCAGCGGAGCGTAACCGGGTGAAGCCTTCAGCGGGTTCACCCACACCACTCGGTAGGCCACCCGGGCCAGGCGCTCCATCTCCTCCCCGAGCACCGCCGGATCGCCCCGGTCCCAGCCGTCGGACAGCACCACCACGATGGAGCCCCGGGCCATCCCCCGCAGCCCCCATGTGTCGTTGAACTCTCGGATGGACTCGCCCAGCCGGGTGCCGCCCGACCAGTCCTGCACCGAGTGCGAGACCCGATCCAGGGCGGCGTCCGGATCGTGCGTCTGCAGCTCGCGCGTCAAGCGGGTGAGCCGGGTGCCGATGGCGAACGCTTCCACCTTGACCCGCCCGACCACGGTCGCGTGCACGAAGCGCAGCAATGCCCGCGAATACGCCTCCATCGATCCCGACACATCGACCAGCAGCACCAGGCGACGAGGCCGCTCGCCGTGCTCCAGGTGGGCCCGTCGGATGGCTTCACCCTCGGCTCGCAGGGCGTTGCGGACCGTGCGCCGGAGGTCGAGCCGCCCCACCAGCCGCCTGGACCGCCGCAGACGACGGCTCCGGCGCATCGACCCGGCCAGGCGCAATTGCGACATCAGCCGCTGGGCCTCTTCGAGCTCGGCGACCGTGCAGCGGGCGAAGTCCTTGTGGCGCAGCACCTCGACCGGCGAGTAGCGCACCGACAACACGTTGCCTTCCGGTCGTTCCGTCTCGTCGTCCTGCAGTCCGCCGTCATCGCCTTCCTCGTCCTCGTCGAAGGCCATGGCGATCTCTTCGGTCACCTCGACCCGGGACGGCATGCCGGACCGACCCCTCCAGAACGCCTCGAAGACCCGGTCGTAGGTCTCCCGGTCCTCCGGGCGATGTACCAGCGTGGTGCGTCCCGCCCAGTAGACGGCCGAGCGCTGCTCGATACCGACCTCGCTGAGCGCCTGGATGAAGGTGATCACCGAGCCGACCGCCATCGTCAGACCGGCGGTCCGCAACGCCCGGGTGAACAGCACGGCCAGCGCTTCGGCGGAGGGATCACCCCCCACGAGCGTGGCGTTCGACAGGTCAGACGGCACCGGACACCGCGGAGAGCAGTGCCTCGTAGCCGGCAGACCGCACCTTCTGCTGGTCCTCTCGGTACTTGAGGACCGCGCCCAGCGTGGCATCGAGGTTGGCTTCGGTCAGCTCGTGGTCGCCCAGCACATGCAGCGCCTCCGCCCAGTCGAGCGTCTCGGCGATGCCCGGGGGCTTGTAGAGACCCATCTCCCGCAGCTGCTGCGCCGCCCGGGCCACCTGGTGGGCCAGCTTCTCGGGCACGCCCGGGGCCTTGAGCTGGACGATGCGGACCTCGCGCTCGAAGCGCGGATGCTCCACCCAGTGGTAGAGGCATCGCCGCTTGAGGGCGTCGTGCACGTCGCGGGTGCGGTTGGAGGTCACAACGGCGATAGGCGGGACCTCGGCATGGAAGGTGCCCAACTCGGGCACCGTGACCTGGTAGTCGGAGAGGATCTCGAGCAGGAAGGCCTCGAACTCGTCATCCGCCCGGTCGACCTCGTCGACCAGCAGCACCGGCGGCGGACCCTC
>JAXDQG010000636.1:0-4375 GCA_034667945.1 Acidimicrobiia bacterium
TGGTTGCCAAGCTGGATCCAGTCGGTGTCCCGGTCGGCCTCGGTGCAGGCGCCCTCCTCGCACATCCACTCGAACAGGCGGCGGGCGAAGGGACCCAGGGAGGCGCCGAACAGCAGGGTCAGCGACACGTGCCCGTCGAGGCAGGGCCAAACCAGCTGCACGTGCAGGTCGCCCAGCCGGACGCCCCCTCCGGCCCGCTCGATCAACGGCGCGCCGATCAGCGAGGCCACGCAGTACTCCTGTGTGGACGCCATCATTGACGTCTGCCCCGAGACGTCGACCTGTTGGCCTGTGCCCGATCGGTTGCGCTCGGCCAGCGCCACCAGCGCGGCGCCGGCTGCATCGCCGGCGGCCTGGAAGAAGGTCTGGGGCGCCATGCTGATCCGCAGCGGCGCCCGATCGCGATCGCCGGTGAGGACCATCTGACCGCTGGCCGCGTTCACGGTGATGTCCGAGGCCGCCCAGTGGGCCTTCGGTCCCGTCGAGCCGAAGGGGGTGATCGAGACGTAGATCAGGCCGGGGTTGTCCTTGGCCAGCTCGGCATAGCCCAGGCCGATCCGGTCGAGCTCCCCTGGCGCTGACGACTCGAGCAGGATGTCGGCGCCCCGGGCCAGATCGGCGACCAGTCTGCGACCCTCGGCAGTCGCCAGGTCGGCCAGGACGGACTTCTTGCCGCGGTTGTAGGCCCAATGGAACAGCGACCGCTCGGGGTCGACGACGTCCCCGGCGTAGGGGCCCATGCGCCTTGCGGGGCTGCCCTCCGGTGGTTCGATGGCAATCACCTCGGCACCGAGGGCCGCGAGGATCATGCCAGCCAGCTGGCCGCGCTCGTCGGTGAGGTCGATGACCCGATAGGCGTCGAGCATGCCGTGCCCCCTTTTCCGACGAGCCGAGCCTACGGCGTGACGCTGGTCACGAGGGCTCGGACCGCGGCTGCGAGGTGGCCTTATTTGCGGCTGGGCACGACTTGCGGCTCGGCGCGACTTGCGGCTGGGCGCGACTTGCGGCTGGGCACGGGATCAGCCCGTCGTGCTCGTGGAGCCGAACGGTGTGGAGGTCGACGGCGCGACTGGGCTCGTGGGCCCGGATCCGGCGCGAGTCGTCGAGGTTCCGGAGCCGGAGGTGGTCGACGACGTCCCGGAGGTCGTGCTGGTGGCCCGTGTGGTTGTCGTTGACGACGACGGGGTGGTGCTGGACGGCGGGACCGTGGTCGGTGGCACGGTGGTGGCCTCGGTCGTGGAGGTCGTCGTGGTGGGCGGCTCGGTCGTGGTCGTGGTCGAAGCCACGATGGGAACCACCACCCTCTGATAGCCAGCTGGCACGGGGGCGGGCCGGATGAGTAGGTAGAGCGTGAGCGTCAGCAGGAAGAGGGCGCCGATGATGGTGGTCGATTGACGCAACCGCCAGCGCTTGAGGACGCTCATTGCGTCGCCGTCGACGGGACGGTCTCGAGGGTGGTGGGCACGATGATGCCCTCACGGCGGAAGGCCATGGCGATGCGCGACCGCAGCTCTCGGCCGACCTCGAACTGTTTGCCGGGCAGGGTTCTGGCCACCACGCGCACACTGAACTGGTCGACCTCGATGCTCTCGACCCCCATGACGCTCGGCGGATCGAGCATCAGCTGGTGAAGGTTTTCGTCCATGAAGGCTTCCTGGCCCACATCCTTGAGGATCTCGGTGACCCGGCCGATGTCGACCGAGGCCGGGACCGGGACGTCGACCACTGCGCGGGCCCAGTCGCGGGAGAGGTTGGTGACCTGCTGAATGGCGCCGTTGGGAATGATGACCACCTCGCCGTTGACCGTGCGCAGGCGGGTCACCCGAAGCGTGACATCTTCGATGGTCCCGGTCACGCCGGTGGTCGCACCCAGGGACGAGACACGGATCACGTCGCCGAAGCCGTACTGGCGCTCGGTGATGATGAAGAACCCAGAAAGGATGTCCTGGACAAGGCGCTGGGCGCCGAAGCCGACGGCCACGCCGGCCACGGTCGCCGGAGCGACCAGGCTGGTGAGCGGAATGCCGAGGCGCTGGAGGACGAGCACACCCGTCAGGAAGTAGGTCAGGACCAACGACGTCCACACGATGACCTGGGTGAGGGCATGCCGGTGCTTGGCGGCTTCGGACCGCACCAGCACGTCCTCGCCCTGCGAGTTCTCGTCGATGCGCGTGGTGATCCGGCCGCCGAACCAGGTGGCGAACCGGGTGAGCAGGATGGCTCCGGTGATCAACAGGGCGATCTCGAGCCCGCTACCGCGGGCCCACCTGGAGAAGTCGCTCAGGGTGGTGGCCAGGAGCATGCCGTCTATCTTCGTCGCTCGATCCGACCGGAAGTGACCACGAGCGGTGTGCCGAAGAGGAAAGGGTTCTGACCTGCGGCGTCGGAACTGGGGTGTGAGCAAGCCGTGCTGGATCCCCGCCCGGACCGCGGTGCCGAGGGATTAGAGTCCGCGCTGCGCCGGGGTTCTCCAATGCGGCGCCATGCTGGGCCGAGTGATGGCCGGCGACGGAGGGGCTGCATGAGCGGGGACGCCATTTCGACCACGGTGATGTCGACCAGCACCGAGGTGCCCGGCCGAACGCTGAATACTGCTCGGCACAACCATTTCGTCATCGACTCGCCGAACGGACCGGGGGAGGCGCTGTCGACCGGCGAGGCGTTCCTGGCGGGCATCTCGGCGTGCGGGGTCACGCTCGTGCAGGGGGTGGCGCGCGAGCGGGGCGTTGCGCTGGATCATCTGTCGGTTGGCATCACTGGCGTCCGGTTGACATCCAACCCTGCCGATTTCGACCATATCGACGTGTCGTTCATGTACCGGGGCCCGACGCTCGAGGAGGCCCAGCATCTGACCGCCACCTGGCAGGCCCGTTGACCGCTCTACCGGGCGGTCGCGGTCGCGACCAAGGTGGTTGTCACGGTGGGCTTGGACACCTGACGCGTTGCTCACGGCTGGTGCCTGTGCGTCCACGCTGAGCGGCCGGCGACTTCATTTGCGCAGGTCAGAGGACTACAGTGGCTCGTTGCCAGCGCCTACAGCTTTCTCCGGTGGCGAAACATCGGGAGGGCGGCTCGCCGCTGGTTCTCCGTCGGCGGCTGGTTGCCGGCCGTCAGAGGGGCCTCCGGCAGGGGCGTCACCCGGCCGCGCGTTCGTCACCGCCTGGACCCTGCGCGCTTTCGTCATCGGAGCAACCGGGAGCCGGGCGTTGATCGCATCCGACCTTTCGTCACCGGAGCAACCGCGAGCCGCGTCCGGTGCACTCCCGCCCTTTCGTCACCGGAGCAAGTGATACGGGCGGAAAACTCCTGCGATCAGCCGGTTCGGCTCGCAAGAAGGCGTGCGTTCGACCACGTAAAGTGGCCGACCTAGCCGGCGGACGCCTCGCCCCTCACCGTAGATTCCGGCCGAACAGCGCGTGCAGGCGCTCCCAGTGCCGCTCGGCGCATGTCTTGTCGTAGGCGCCCTCACGACCCGGGAAGGCAAACCCGTGATGGGCATTGGCGTAGATCTCGACCCGATGCCGCACGCCGGCGTCGGCCAGCGCCTTCTCGAGCAACTCTGCCTCGGCGACGGAGACATGCGAGTCGAGCTCGGCATGGGCCACATAGACCTCGCCCTTGATCCGCGCGGCCACCCGGTGCGGCGAATCGGGCGCATCAGTGGCCAGTCGGACGCCATAGAGCGAAGCCGCCGCTTTGATGCGCTCCGGATAGGCGGCTGCCACGGCGACCGCGAACGGACCCGACATGCAGTAGCCGAAGCATCCGACCCTCGACGCATCGGCTTGGTCGTGGCCATCGACGAAATCGAACAGCACCCCGGTATCGGCGATCACCGTGTCGTGCGACAGGCTGAACATGAGCTGCTGCATCTCAGCCATCGCATCGGGAGAGCGGTCCCGCAGCTCGTAGCTGGTCCGCTGTCGGTAGTAGAGGTTGGGTAGCACCACCATGTAGCCAGCCGTGCCCAGCCGGCGAGCCATGTCATGAAGCTCTTCCCGCTTTCCCGGAGCGTCCATGTAGAAGAACACCACCGGGAACGGCCCACCCTCCTCCGGATGGGTGACGAAGGTCTGCATGGTCCCATCGCTGGTGGGGAGCGCAACCGCTTGGTCGATCACACGCGGGAACGTACACCGCGGATCGGGCCGCGGACGCCGCTGCCGCAACCAGCCGAGTCCCGCGAGCGATCGACCGATCGACGCCGAGGGTGGCCCGCCCCGGTCCCAGGCAGCAGGGCACGCGGGACGACTCAGCCGGCGGTTCAGCGGGCCGAGTCCACCCGGAACCTGATCCACGGGAAGGGTGAGCGTCGTGGCCCGAGCACCGATGAGCCGTCGGGTCGGTAGAGCACGTCGAAGGGCAACGGGCCCAG
>JAXDQG010000637.1:0-11899 GCA_034667945.1 Acidimicrobiia bacterium
GCTTCCACCTCGACCACCGGCACGTTCTCGCCACCCCTGATGACCAGGTCCTTGGCTCGGCCGGCAATGCGGATGCCGCCGTCCTCGGGCCGCCGACGAGCCAGGTCGCCGGTGTCGAACCAGGGTCCGCGGTCGTCGTCGGCGGGACGAAGGGCGTCCTGGTAGAGGTCGGGTCGCTGGAAGTATCCGAGGGTCTGGCTGGCCCCTCTGACCTGCAGGTGGCCCACCTCGCCGGGGGACAACTCGACGCCGTCCGGCGAGACCACCCGGATCTCCATCCACGGCACCGGCGTGCCGTCCGAATCGGACACCACTTCGACCGGGTCACCCGGCCGGGTGCAGGTCACGATGCCGTTCTCGGTCATGCCCCAGACCGCGATCAGCTCTGCGCCGAGGACCTCCTGTGAGGCCGCAACCAGGTGGGGCGGGATGGGTGCGCCCCCGCAGCCGAAGTAGCGCAGCGTCTCGAGCGAGGCGCCGATGTCGCGCTGGGCAGCCACCGCGTCGAGCACGAAGGGGGTCGCGCCGACGGTGTAGGTGACCCGCTCGCGGTCGCAGATGCGAATGAACTCGGCCGGGTCCCAGACGTCCTGGAAGACCACCGTCATACCCATGCTCATGGGCACGATCACGCCGTAGAGGAAGCCGGTCTGGTGAGCCAGCGTCGACGCCATGAAGGCCACATCGCCGGCCCCGAGCCCCAGTACCTCGGGCCACACCCGGGCCGCCGACCACACGGTGTTCCAGCTGTGGACCACGCCCTTGGGCTCGCCGGTCGTGCCCGAGGTGAACTGGATTTCGGCCACGTCGTCGCCCTTCGGCCGGCGGGCATCGAGCGTGGCGATCTGCTCAGGGTCTGCGGCAGTGCGGCCGAGGAAGTGCGCTTCAAAGGATTCGGTGCCTGCCGGTAGCGGCGTCTCGTCCGGACTACCGACCACGAAGGCATGCTCGAGCTGGGGCAGGTCCTTGGCGACATCGCTCAGGAGCTGGCCATGGGGGTAGCCGCGGAACATGTGGGGCATCACGCAGACGCGGCTGGCCGTGCGGCCGAGGATGAACGACAGCTCGCGATGCCGCAGGATCGGCACCAGCGGATTGACGGCCGCTCCCACCCGGGCGGCCGCCAGCGCCAAGGCCACGAACTCCCAGCTGTTGGGCAGCTGCATGGACACGACATCGCCCGACTCCACACCCAGATCGAGCAGTGCGACGGCGCAGCGGTCGACCAGTTCGCCCAGCTCTCCGTAGGTCAGGCGATGGGGCGCGGGTGCCGGGCCGGTGCGGTTCGGATCGACGCGATAGGAAACGATGGCGGGGGCATCCGGGCGCGCGGCAGCGACGGCCAGGAAGTCGTCGAGCACCGTGGATTCGCGCCACCAACCGGCCTGGTGGTAGCGGTCACGAACCACTTCGCTGAGGCTTCCGTGGGCTGAGGTGTCCGTCGAGCCCATGGTCAGCGCCCTTCGAAGGACGGGGTCCGCTTCTCGACGAATGCAGCGAACGCTTCTGTCGTGTCCCGGCTGGCCGTGATGCGCAGGTGCCGTTCGCTTTCGAGGTCGATGAAGTCGCCGAAGTTCATGCGCTCGGCAGCCAGGTAGTTGGCCTTCATGCCCCGCAGGGCGAGCGGGGCCGCCTCGGCCAGACGGGCCACCAGAACGCCCACCTCCTTGCGGAAGACGGCGTCGTCCCAGACGTGGGTGACCAGCCCGTGGCCGAGCGCTTCCTGCGCGCTGAACTTGCCCGGCAGGAAGGAGAGCTCTCGCGCTTTGGCTGCTCCTACCAGTCGAGGGAGCGACCACGGCAGGCCCATGTCGCCGGCGACCGCAACGGCGAGGAAGGCGGTGTTGAAGGTGGCCGACCGGGCGGCTACCCGCAGGTCACATGCGGCCGCCCAGCCGAGGCCGGCGCCGGCACAGGCACCGTTGATGGCGGCAATGGTGATTTGCGGCAGCTCGTGCAGCAGCACGGGGACCCGGAAATGCTCGGGTTGAAGCTCGTCGTCGGCCTCCGCCGGGTTCTGGCCGGCTTCCGTGTAGTGCTTCAGGTCGGCCCCCGGGCAGAAGCCCTTGCCCGCACCCGTCAGCACGACGACCCGCACGTCGCTGCGATGAGCGACCTGATCGAGCAGCTCGGCCGTCTCGATGAGCATCCTGTTGGTCATGCCGTTGAGACGGTCTGGCCGATTGAGCGTGAGCGTGCCGATCCCGTCGGCAACGTCCCACGTGATGGTCGTGAACTCCCCCATGCGCCTGCACGTTAGGGCGACTGGGAACGGCGCGCGGTCCGCCCGCCGGCCCGGTCGGAAACACCCCGACGCTCAGGCTTCGACGATCTCGATGGCGTGCTCCGGGCAGTTGGCGATGGCCAACTCGGCCTTGTCGCGGAGGTCGTCGGGCACGACGCCGTCGTTCGCCTCGGTGGCGTAGCCGTAGTCGTCGACATCGAAAAGCTCGGGCGCCAAGACGTAGCAACGGTTGTGTCCCTGGCACTTGTCCGGGTTGACGTGGATCTTCACGGGATCACCACCAGCAGTCGCGAGAGGGGCCGGCCGAGCTTAGAACTTGCCGCCTACGCCGGCACCAAAGCCCATTGGGAGCGACGGCAGTCGCACGCCTACCCTGACGGCCAGCAATGCACCCAGGGGGGTTGGCCGATGGACGCCGGTGTGCGGAGTTTGCCGTGAGCTACCGCCATGTGCTGGTCGAACGGGACCCAGGCGGCGACGGCACGAATGGTCAGGTGTGGCTGGTGCTGAATCGGCCGGAGCGCCTGAATGCACTGAACCTCCGGCTGGGCATCGAGCTGCTGGAAGCTCTGGACACGGTCGATGCCGACGAAACGGCACGGGTGGTGGTGTTGACCGGTGCCGGTCGGGCGTTCTGCGCCGGTGATGACCTGCGGGGCATGGTGGAGCCGGGTGAAGAGCCGCCGGTGATGAAGTCGGACCCGATCGAGCAGTACGTCCGGGGCGAGGGACGTTGGCCACGAATCGTGGATCGCCTGCGCAGCCTCGGCAAACCGGTCATCGCCATGGTCAACGGCCATGCCCACGGCGCGGGCTTCAACCTGGCGCTCGCCTGCGACCTCCGGGTCATGGCCGAGGAGGCCACGCTGGCGGTGCCGTTCGTGAAGCGGGGTCTGGCCACCGGAACGAGTCTGCTCCAGCAATATGTGGGCATCGGCAAGGCCATGGAATGGGCGCTGTTGGCCCCGACGCTGTCAGCGGCCGAGGCCGAGCGGTGGGGTCTGGCCACCCGAGTTGCGTCCGCTGAGGACCTGGTCCGGGTCACGACCGAGCTCGCCGCCGGGCTGGCCGGAGGTCCCACTCGGATCTATGGATTGACCAAGGCTGCGGTGTACCGAGGCTGGCAGGAGGCCGACCCCCAGCGGGCCTACGAGCATCAGGGATTGGCGCTGCACCTGGCCCGCCAGACCGAGGATTTCCGCGAGGGCCGCCGAGCCTTTCTGGACAAGCGCGAGCCGGGATGGACCGGGCGCTGAGCCCGTCTTTGGAAAGAGGAGGCTGGCGATGCGATTCGGTTTCACGCTGCCCAACAACTGGGGCGTCGAGGACGCTGCCGGGATGGTCGATTTGGCGCGCCGGGCCGAGCATGCCGGTTACGACTCGGTCTGGGTCAACCACCACCTACTGAACGTCGGTTACGTCGGCGATCGCTTGGGCGACAAGCCCTATCACGATGCCTTGACTACCTTGACCTGGGCTGCGGCCGTCACCTCACGGGTGCGTCTGGGCACCAGTGTGCTGGTCATCCCCTATCTGAGCCCCTTCGTCCTGGCCAAGGCGATGGCGACGCTCGATCAGCTCTCGGGTGGACGAGTGCTCTGCGGGGTTGGCGTGGGCAGCCTCCCGGAGGAACACCAGGTCGTGAGCACCGTGCCGTTCGATGCTCGGGGTCGTTATGCGGACGAGTTCCTGCAGGTGATGGTGGAGCTGTGGACCTCGGCATCGCCGTCGTTCAGTGGCGAGTTCTTTTCGTTCGAAGGCGCGGTGGCATCGCCGGCGCCGCTGCAGCGGCCGCACTGTCCGCTGCTGATCGGCGGGAATCGTCCGGCAGCATTGCGAAGAACGGCCCGCTTCGGCCAAGGCTGGCATGCGTTGGGGACCTCTCCGGAAGGATTGCGGCAACGGCTCGAACGGCTCGACCATGAGCTGCAGGCGGTGGGCCGGAGCCGGGCGGAGGTCACGATCTCCGTGCGGGCCGATCTCCATGTATTGGCCGATGGTGTGTCGGCAGAGGGCCGACCGCAGCCCTTCCGCGGCACGGCTAGCGACCTGGCGCAGCGGGTCGAGGAGTACGCCGAGGTGGGCGTGGACGAGGTCGTTGTCTCCGTGGCCTCCGGCGATCTCGAGCGTCAGCGGCAGCAGCTCGGTGCCTTCGCCGACGGTGTGCTGTCAAAGCTGGCCCGCAGCTAGCTTCCGCGCGTTGGACCAACCCCTTCTTCGTGCTGGAGGATGCACGCCATGCGGCCCTTGGCGTCCCGCCTCGACACCCGGTCCGAACAGTTCCAACGCAACCGGGCTGACATGCTCGGGCTGCTCAAGGAGATCGACGACCTGGCGCACCAGGCCGCAGCCGGTGGCGGCGAACGCTCCCACGAGCGGCTCCGGCAGCGGGGCAAGATGCCCATCCGCGAGCGGATGCATCTGGCACTCGACCCGGACAGTCCCTTCCTCGAGATCTCCTCCCTCGCCGCTTATTGCTCGGACTACACGGTCGGCGGAGGCATGGTCCTGGGCATCGGGGTGGTCTCGGATGTCGAGTGCGTGCTTCTCGGCAACGATCCGTCCGTCCTCGGCGGGGCCATCACCGCTTTTGCGATCAAGAAGCTGATGCGCGGCCTCGAAATTGCCCGCACCAACCGTATGCCCTACCTGCAATTCGTGGAATCGGCTGGTGCGGACCTCAGAGGCGACTCAGACCCCGAGCTCACCATGCGCCGCAACACCACGCATTTCGGTGAGTCCGGCCGCCTCTTCTACGAGATCACCGAGCTGTCGAAATTACGCATACCGACCGTCTCGGTGGTCTTCGGTTCGTCCACCGCCGGCGGCGCCTACCAACCAGGCATGTCGGACTACAACATCTTCATCAAAGAGCAGTCCAAGGTCTTCCTTGGCGGTCCACCGCTGGTGAAGATGGCCACCGGCGAAGACGCCGACGACGAAACCCTTGGTGGCGCCGAGATGCACGCCGAGGTCTCCGGCCTGGCTGACTATTTGGCCGAGGACGAGCATGACGCCATCCGCATGCTGCGCAGCGTCGTCTCACACCTGAATTGGCGCAAAGGGGGCCGCGGACCGACCGTGTCGCCGGACGCCCCTGTCCACGACTCCGAGGACCTGCTCGGCATGGTCTCCCTGGACCTTCGCCAACCTCTGGATGTCCGTGAAGTCATCGCCCGCATCGTCGACGGCTCCCGTTTCGAGGAATTCAAGGCCCGCTACGGCACCACGATCGTGTGTGGCTGGGCTTCCATCCACGGCTATCCCGTGGGCATCCTCGGCAACAACGGCGCCCTCTTCTCCGACTCATCCGAGAAGGCCACCCAGTTCATCCAGCTCTGCAATCAGATTGACGTCCCGTTGCTCTGGCTGCAGAACATCACCGGGTACATGGTCGGCAGGGATTTCGAGCGATCGGGCATTGTGAAGAACGGCTCGAAGATGATCAACGCCGTCTCGAACTCGAACGTCCCGCACATCACGGTCATCCTCGGGTCGAGCTACGGCGCCGGCAATTACGGCATGTCCGGACGAGGGTTCAACACCCGGTTCACCTTCCTCTGGCCCACCGCCAAGATTGCGGTCATGGGACCCAAACAGATGGCCGGCGTCATGTCCATTGTCCGCCGAGCCCAGGCGGCCCGCAGCGGTCAGCCGTTCGACGAAGAGAGCGACCGGGCCACCACCGAGCAGGTCGAACACTGGGCCGAGCTTCAATCATTGGCGCTTTACGCCACCAGTCGCGTGGCCGACGACGGCATCATCGACCCTCGCGACACACGGGATGTCGTCGGTATCGCCCTGTCGGCCTGCCACAGCAACAGCGTCGAAGGCGCCGCCGGCTACGGCGTCTTCCGGATGTGAACGGCCACAGAACAGCGACCGGCCACAGCGCAGCGACCGGCCACAGCGCAGCGACCGGCGACGTGACCACCGAGGGGACGAAGCAGCACCGATGACGACGATCACCAAGCTCCTCATCGCCAACCGAGGCGAAATCGCCCGTCGCATCATTCGCACCGCCCACGACATGGGCATCGCCACGGTCGCCGTCTACGCCGAGCCGGACGCCAACGCGCCCTTCGTCACCGAAGCCGGCGAGGCCTATGCGCTGCCGGGCCGATCCGCCACCGACACGTACCTCAACGCTGACCGGGTGCTCGAGATCGCCCGACGGGCCGGTGCCGACGCCGTCCACCCCGGCTACGGCTTCCTCTCGGAGAACGCCGGCTTCGCCCGGGCCGTCACTGCTGCCGGGCTGACCTGGGTCGGTCCCCCGCCCGCCGCCATCGACGCCATGGGCGACAAGCTCGCCGCCAAGGAGCTGGCGGCCCGGGTCGGTGTCCCCACCCTCCCCTCCGGCGATGTCGATCAGGCCGACAGCATCGGCTTTCCGCTCCTGGTCAAAGCGGCGGCAGGTGGTGGCGGGAAGGGCATGCGCGTGGTCGACACCCCCTCCGAGCTGGCCGAAGCGGCGGCGGCCGCTCGCCGCGAAGCCCTGGCCTCCTTCGGCGATGAGCGGGTCTTCCTCGAGCGCTGGCTCACCAATCCCCGTCACATCGAGATCCAGGTCCTCGGCGATCTCCACGGCAATCTCGTCCACTTGGGCGAACGTGAGTGCTCGATCCAGCGGCGCCATCAGAAGGTCATCGAAGAAGCACCCTCCCCTGCCGTCGGGCCCGAGCTGCGCCAGCGCATGGGCGAAGCGGCGCTCTCCCTGGCCAGGGCCATGAACTACCACTCGGCCGGAACTGTCGAGTTCCTGCTCGATGGCGAGGAGTTCTGGTTCCTCGAGGTCAACACGCGGCTCCAGGTCGAACATCCGGTCACCGAGGAGATCACCGGTCTCGACCTGGTGCGCGAGCAACTGAGAATCGCCGAGGACCAGCTGCTGGGCTACTCGCAACCGGACGTCACGCTCAACGGCCACGCCGTCGAGGTTCGGCTCTACGCCGAAGACCCGGAGCGCGAATTTCTGCCGGCCACCGGCGCCCTCACCGCCTGGAGCCCGGCGACCTCCCCAGCGGTTCGTTACGACTCGGGGGTCGAGGCCGGCAGCGTGGTGGGCACCGACTTCGACCCGATGCTCGCCAAGGTCATCGCCCATGCCCCCACCCGGCGGGAAGCCGCCCTCAAGCTGGCCCTGGCGCTCGAACGCGCCGCCATTGGCGGAGTCGTCACCAATCGCGACTTCCTGGTAGCCACCCTTCGGCACCCGGCCTTCCTCGACGGCGACACCACCACCGACTTCATCGCCCGGCACAAGCCGGCCCGCCGCCATAGGCCGAGCCAGGAGGCTCTGCACAGCGCAGCTGTGGCGGCTGCGCTGCGAAGCCAGGCCGACAACCGGGCCAGGGCGAGAGTGCTCACCACGATCGCCTCCGGCTGGCGCAACTCGGTGATGCCGCCCCAGCAGCTCCGCTTCGAGGTGGGCGACGACGAGGACGAACTGACGGTGGCCTACAAGCGTCAACGGGATGGCTCCTTCGAGGTGGAAGTCGATGGGAGCCCGGCAACCGCCCGCCTCGTCGGACAAGACGGCTCGAAGGTCGATCTCGAGCTCGCCGGCCGCCGCCTGGTGCTCGACGTCAGACGAGACAACGACACTTGGCTCGTGCACGGCCCAGCCGGCGCGGTGGAGCTCACCGAGCTGCCCCGCTTCCCGGTCCGCCACGTCGAAGGCCCCGCAGGCGGCCTGCATGCGCCCATGCCCGGCAAGGTGCTCTCCACCCGGGTGCAGGTCGGTGACCGGGTGACCGCCGGCCAGCTCATGGTGA
This sequence comes from Acidimicrobiia bacterium, assembly GCA_034667945.1. GTDB lineage: Bacteria > Actinomycetota > Acidimicrobiia > Acidimicrobiales > CAIXPF01 > JAXDQG01. Next base: position 8,023 of record JAXDQG010000637.1, read on the forward strand.
TTCTCGAGGCCATGAAGATGGAGCACCACATCACCGCGCCCGAGGATGGCGTGGTGGTCGAGTTACGGGTGAGCGAAGGTGACCAGGTCGACAACGGCGCCCTGCTGCTGGTGCTCGAGAGCGAGCCAGGCGCAACCACAGCGAAATAGCCACCCTCGACGGACGGCCTTGCACAAGACTTACGGCCATGGCCGCCTGTCCGACTATCACCACCGAGCGGCTGATCCTCCGCCCCTTTCGTGAGGAAGACCTCGGCGCATTCACGGCAACGCTGACAGCCGAGCCCGTCCGACGCTCACTGCATCTGCCGAACGACTTCGGCCGCATCGAAGCCTGGCTGCAGATGGCGATGTGGCTCGGCCAGTGGGCGCTCAGGGGTACCGGCCACTGGGCCCTGGAAGAACGGCGCTCCGGGTCGTTCGTGGGCCGCGCCGGGTTGCACCGCCCGGAGCGTCCTGACTGGCCCGGGGTCGAGGTCGGCTGGACCCTCCACCCCGAGCACTGGGGCAAGGGCTACGCCACCGAGGCGGGCCGGGCGGCGATCAACCATGCGTTCGAGGCCCAGCCGCACTTGGCCGCGCTGTACAGCGTGATCCTGCCCGAGAACGCCCGCTCGCAGGCGGTGGCCCGGCGCCTGGGCTTCACATTCCAGGAAGAGCGGGCCTTCGCCTTCTTCCCGGATCTGCCCCACGGGATCTGGCGGCTGGAGCGGGCGACCTGGGAGCAGCGCCAATCGACGAGAACGCGCGACACCAACGACACCAACGACACCAACGAGGGCGGCGACCCCGCCTGCTGGCTGCACCAGTTGTGCCCGGGCTGCGATGCCGTGCTGGAAGGTCCCACCTGCTGGCGCTGTGGCTGGCGGTCGTCGGGGGGACAGCCACCGACAACCACCACCTGACAACCCCTCAGACCGGGTCGTGGGGGAGATTTGTCCTGACCGCCCGCAGGTAGGCGAAGGGGGTCTCGTACAGCAGGTTGGAGACGCGGGACGTGTAGAAGTCGGCGTAGCGCTCGACCTGCCGGGCGAACAGGCTGCGATCTCCGCCGGCTCGCATGAGGGGCCCCCAGTGCGCGTTGCCGATGCGGCCCGCCGCCCGGGCCAGCGGGGCGATGGCCCCATCGAGCGCCGCCGCCCGGGCCGACACCTCCTCGATCCGGGCTGACAGATCGGGTACGGCGAGGATCGGACCGTGGCCGCGCCGGCGCCGCAGGCGCGCCAGGCGCAGGATGGCCAGCTCGCGATCGACCTGCGTCTTGTCCTCCATGAGCCTGGCCAACTCCGCCTCGATAGGGCCGAATGCCAGCAGGGCACGGACCTCGTGCTCCAGCTCTCGGAGGACGAGGCCGGTGCGCCAGCGCAACATCTCACCAGTGACATGCACGTCACCGAAGAGGTGGTCGCCGACGTAGAGGATCTCCGAGCCCGACATGCCGAGGCTGCGCTCGACCAGCCGCGCGTCGCCCCCGGCGTAGACGCCGCCGGGTTCCACCCGACCACGGTGTCGTTGCAGCAGCGGCACGGCATCACCATCACCCGTCACGGCGCCCAGACCGGGGGCCTGCACCACCCGATACAAGGGGTTCTGCGCGGAGAAGAACCGCGGCTTGTCGGCGTCGACGATGACGATGTGGAACAAGTCCCGCCAGCCCATGCCCTCCGGCAAGAAGGGCTCCACGGCGAAGGACATCATCGCCTGGGTGTAGCTCCAGTCCGAGTTGGTGACCAGCATCAGCAGCTTGCCGGCTTCCCGCTGGTCGAGCAGCGTGAGCGGCAGATCGGCGTCTGGCTCGACGAAGCGCTCCGGGTCGGCCACGATCGACGCCTTCAGCTCACCCTGGGTGTGCGATTCCTCCAAGACCTCGCCGAGCACTTTCCAGACCTCGAAGTAGCCGGTCGGCCCGGGCAGCTTGTCGCCATCGGCCAAATCGACGAGCTGGGCGAACAGGCTGGCCTGCGAGAGCGAGAAGAGCGTGTTCATGAACTGGAACCGCTCGTCGCTGAGGTGCACAAAGGTCTCTTCGTAGGCCTCGCGCAGCTGCGGGAACGTCAACGGCCGTGTGCCGTGATCGGCCCGCATCACGTAACCGAAGCGGGTGGCTTTCAAGACGTTGCCCCGCTCGAGGTCGAACACCAGGCCCTGGATGTAGGCCGACGGGTCGAAGACCAGGTGGTCCACCGGCCACCCTCGGGCGGCCAGCAGCCCCCGGGCGTGTTCGAAGGCGGCCCGCTCCCACTCGTCCACCCGGTAGTGGACCAGCGTGTAGTCCATGTCGTAGCCGACAGCCCGGATGCGCCGGAGGTTGACCGTCCGATTGCAATACACCGCCCGTGGGGGGTCAGGCGGCGGGAGCAAGCGGAGCTCGGAAGGATGACGACGGGTGTCGACACCGCTGTCTGCCGAGTCGGACCAGGCGCTCATGACCCCACGTCACCCCCTTCCGCCGTCAAACCGGCACGACCCCCGGCGGGCGCGGCTGCCAGCGCGCCGTGCAGTACATGATCGGGCGCCAGCGATGCGAACAGCTCCTCTTCCTGGGCGAAATGCAGCCGCAGGATGGCATCGAGCCCATAGAGCAGACGGCGGGCCTCGACGCGGTCGGCTGGGCTCGGCCCCTCGTCGGGTAGGTCGTCGACGAGGTGTTCCAACATCACGCCGAGGTGGAAGATCTCGCGATGGGTGCGGCTCATCGCGGCCAGCGGGTCCTCGCCGCCCATCCAGGCGGCCACGGCCGGATAGATGTCGCGCTCATCGACGTGCTCGTGGTCGAGGAGATCGTGGTGCACCGTGCTCATCACGTGGTGCAACCGCCGAGTCGCCTCGCTGGGTGACAGGGCCTCGAGCTCGTCGGCCACCTGGCGGACCTCGTCGAGCACGGGACGCAGCTCGGCATGGTCGGTGTGCAGCTGGCGCGCCCAGTCGTCGGGGATCTGCTCGGGAGCAGGCACATGTCGGCCCCGACGGAGCACCCTCAGCGCGTTGAGGATGGCGGCCACGTCGATGAGCTCCTGCACGAGTGCGCCCGGTGCCGGCCTCAGACCACCGAAGGCGGCCACGCCCATCGCCGCGAATGACAGGCCCATTCCTCCCAGCACGCTCTGACGGGCGATGGCCCGGGCGCGAGCGGCCAAGCGCACACCGGTCACCAGCCGGTCGAGGCGATCCACCACGAGCACCACATCGGCCGCTTCCGAGGAGGCGGTCGCCCCTCGGGCCCCCATGGCGACACCGACGTCCGCGGCGGCCAAGGCGGGCGCGTCGTTCACACCGTCACCGACCATCACGGTGGTGCCGCGAACCGATTCGGCCTTGATGACGTCCACCTTCTCGGCCGGTGTGCGCTCGGCGAAGACCTGGTCGATGCCCATGATGCGGCCGAGGGGCTCGGCCACATCGGCGTGGTCACCGCTCACCAGCACCAAGCGCTGGACCCCGACCCGTCGGAGCGCCCTCAGGGCGCGCGGGCTGTCGGTGCGGATCTCATCGGCGAGCAGCACGGCTCCGGCCGCCTCGCCGTCGATCCCCACGAAGACGCTGGTGGCGCCCTCCCGAGCGGCCCGCCGACTGACCTGCCGGGCCCACACGCTCGTCTCGGGGCCGATGGCGTGCCGGCGCGAGCCCACCACGACGCGGCGTCCGTCGACCAGTCCGCTGATGCCTGCCCCCGCGGCTTCCTCGACGTCGGTTGGCTGGCGGAGGTCGAGCCCGCGGAGCCGGGCCTCGGCCACCAGCGACGCAGCCAGGACATGCGGGGATACCTGGTCCAGCGAGGCCGCCAGCCGAAGCACCTCGACAGCTGTGCGGCCGGGAACCGGCAGGACCCCCGTGACCCGCGGCTGTCCGACGGTGAGGGTCCCGGTCTTGTCGAAGAG
>JAXDQG010000638.1:0-5398 GCA_034667945.1 Acidimicrobiia bacterium
CGGCAGCGCCTTGTTCGGCTCGGATGTGGTCGATGCCTACCTCCGGCACCTTCTCCCCCGCGCCGCCGCCGTCACTCCCAACCGGGACGAGCTCGCCTTGCTCACCGGTCGCACACTTGATGACCTGTTCAGCGTCGAGCGGGCGTGCGTCGAGCTGGCCAAGCGACTCAACGGCCCGTTGGTCTTCGCCAGTGGAGGGCGGATGGTCGGCAGCGAGGCGATCGACGTGGTGGCGTGGAAAGACTCCGTCAACCGTTTGAGCGGACCGCGTCACGCCACCGTGAACACCGCCGGAAGCGGAGACGCCCTGTCGGCCGCCATGACCGCTGGCCTGGCCCACGGTCTCGCACCCGACGTTGCGGCCGAAGCAGCCAAGGCATTCGTTGGCCGAGCCCTCGCTGGTGCGGCCGGCTGGAATCTCGGAGCCGGCCGGGGCCCCTTGGACCAGCTCGACTGGGCTGGCGCGGCGCGAGCAAAGATCTGAAGTTGCGCATTCGGCTGCCCGTCGGCTGGTGGCCTTGAAGGTCGTTGTCGGGGCCGACCCGATATGAGTGCAGGCCCCGACACGACTCCTAGCGCTACTTGGTCCCCAACTCATGACCTCGCCCGAGGCCGGGCGACCCAACAAGGTGGGGCGAGAGGAAGGGCCTCCCGACCAACTACTTGACCTCGACCGAGGCGCCCGCCGATTCCAGCTGCTCCTTGGCCTTGTTGGCCTCTTCCTTGGAGACCTTCTCGAGAACCGGCTTGGGAGCGCTGTCCACGAGATCCTTGGCCTCCTTGAGGCCCAGATTGGTGAGCGAGCGAACTTCCTTGATCACCTGGATCTTCTTGTCGCCGGCGCCCGTGAGGACCACATCGAACTCGGTCTGCTCCTCGACTTCGGGTGCGGCCTCGCCACTGCCCCCCGGTGCGGCCACGGCCATAGCCATCGGTGCGGCGGCCGTGACGTCGAAGCGCTCTTCGAACTTCTTCTTGAAGTCGACCAGCTGCACCAGCGTCATGTTGCTGAACTCGTCGAGCAGGTCGTCAATGCTCAATGCCATTGCTCTTCCTCCGTATGCGTTCTGTTGATCGGGATCAGGCGGCTTCGGACTCGTCCGGAGCCCCGCCTTGGCTGTCGATGAGTGCCTGGACGGCATAGAGGACGTCGCGCACCGCGGCGTCGACCAGGCCGGCGATCTGCTGTGCCGGCGACGTGAACAGCCCGGCGATCTCGGCCAGGGTCTGCTCTCGGGACGGCATATCGGCCAGCGCCCGGGCGTCGTCTGCGCTCAGCGTCGAGCGCCCCATGACGCCGCCCTTGACCACGAGCGCCGGCACTTCACGGCTGTAGGACCGAAGGGTCTTGGCGACCCCCACGGGGTCGCCCGGCGTACCATCGGCCTTGCGGTCGACGAATGCGATCGCCGTTGGCCCGTGGAGCAGCCCGTCGATATCGATGTCGAGGTTGCGGGCGGCGAACCGTACGAGAGTGTTCTTGTACACCTTGTACTCACAGCCCGACTCACGCAGCTGTCGCCGCAGCCGAGTGATCTGGGCCACGGTCATGCCTCGATACTCCGTGAGGATCGCCGTGTTCGCCGAGGCGAGCTTGCCTTGCACCTCGGACACGATGGCGACCTTCTCGGGTCGGGGATTGTCCACCGGCACCTCCTTTCTATGTCTCGTCGTTGGATTTCAGGTCCGAAAACGAGCACGTGGGGCTCGCGCCGAATCGCGAACACCCCACATGACGAGACGTCGTACGGAGGAGTTCACCTACTCCGGCGGGCGGGCTGCCCTTTTGGTGTTTCCACACCGGAGGTCTCTGGCGAGCTACGTACCTGTAATCGGTTGTGTGTCCCGACAGAGTGCGGGACGAAGTCTTACTTGACCTCGGCTCCCAACCGGCCGGGATCGACCTTGACCCCTGGCCCGTGCGTCGTGGACAGAACGATCTTCTTCATGTAGCGGCCTTTGGCGGCCGCGGGCTTGGCCCGATTCAGCTCGTCGACCACGGCAGTGAAGTTCTCGAGCAGCTTCTCCGGGGTGAAGCTGACCTTGCCGATGGGCACGTGGATGTTGCCGTAGCGGTCCGTGCGGTACTCGACCCGACCACCCTTGAACTCGGTGACCGCCCGACCGACGTCCATGGTCACCGTGCCGGTCTTCGGGTTGGGCATGAGGCCGCGCGGCCCCAGCACCCGGCCAAGGCGACCGACGAGCGGCATCATGTCGGGCGTGGCGATGGCCACGTCGAAGTCGAGCATGCCGCCCTGGATGGCCTCGAGAAGGTCTTCTGCACCGACGATGTCCGCCCCAGCCTCTCGGGCCTCATTCGCCTTCTCGCCACCGGCGAACACCGCGACCCGGACCTCGCGGCCGGATCCGGCCGGCAAGCCAACCGTGCCGCGCACGATCTGGTCTGCTTTGCGAGGGTCGACTCCGAGGCGAAAGGCCGCCTCGACCGTCTCGTCGAAGCGAGCGCCCGCCAGGTTCTTGGCCACATCCACGGCTTCACCCGGCGCGTGCAGGTGCGCCCGATCGAACCGCTTGGCGGCGTTCTCGTATCTCTTGCCCTTGTTCGCCATATTGGCTCCCTCGTTGTTCGGCCGTGCGGGCGAGGTCCTCCCGCTACGGCGTAGGTAGGTTGTGCCGCTCAGCCTTCGACGGTCAGGCCCATGGAACGGGCCGTTCCCGCAATCTGCAACTTGGCGGCATCGAGATCGTTGGCATTCAGGTCAGCCAGCTTGGTCTGCGCAATCTCGGTGAGCTGCGCGTCGGTGATGGAACCCACCCCTTGCCGACCGGTCTGGTTCGACCCCTTCTCGACGCCGGCCGCCTGGCGCAAGAGCACGGGCGTGGGGGGCGTCTTCGTGACGAAGCTGAACGTACGGTCCTGGTAGATGCTGACCTCTACCGGGATGATGGTGCCGACCTGGGACTCGGTCGCCGCGTTGTACTGCTTCACGAAGTCCATGATCGCGATGCCGTGAGGACCCAGTGCAGTACCAACGGGCGGGGCCGGGGTGGCCTTGCCTGCCGGGATCTGGATCTTCACGACGGCCACCACTTGCTTCTTGGCCATGGACCTCTACCTCGCTCGGGGGTGCTGCTCGACGGGAACGTTCTGGGCGCGAGCAGCCAGCAAGCGTTCCACGAACCATAGGGCTCGTGCCAACTCGGGCGTGTCGCGGCAGGCCGCTCAGAGCCGGGCGATCTGACTGAATTCCAGCTCGACCGGCGTCTCTCGGCCGAAGATGTTGACCAGCACCTTCACTTTGAGCTGGTCTTCGTTGATATCGACAATCTCTCCGGAGAAGTCGGCGAAGGGGCCTTCCTTGACCCGGACGGTCTCGCCCAATTCGTACTCGAGACGTGGCTTGCCCCGCTTGACGGGCTGTTCACCGGTCTTGCGGACCTGCAGGAACGCCTCGACATCTCGACGGGGCAGCGGTGACGGCTTGTTGCCCTGACCAACGAAACCGGTGACACCCGGGGTGTTGCGGATGACGTACCAGGAAACGTCGTCGAGGTCGCACCGCACCAGCAGGTAGCCGGGGAAGACCTTGCGCTGGACGACCACCTTGCGGCCGTTCTTGAACTCGACCACGTCCTCGGTGGGGATGACCACCTCGTGGATGCGCCCCTCCATGTTCATGGAGGAGATGCGGGCCTCGAGGTTCTGGCGCACCTTGTTCTCGTAGCCGGACTGGGTGTGCACGACGTACCAGCGGCCGGGACGGTCGTACGGGCTGATCTCGGGCTCTTCAGCCTGTTCCTCGAGGAGGGCCTCGGCGTCGACGACCTCGCCGGCGGGCTGCTCTTCCGCCTCGGGCTCCGCCGCGTCGAGTTGCTCCGCGGCGGGCTCCTCCGTGTCGGGATGCTCTTCCGCGTCGATCCGCTCTTCCGTATCGACCGATTCGGCGACCCGCTCATCTGGCCGGGCGTCGCCCTCCGGGGATCCATTGGTGGTGGCCGGATCGACCACGGCGACATCGCCGTCGCCGTCATCGGTGACGCTGCGGTCACCGTTCACGTCGTTGACGTCCACGAAGTTCAGTACCTCACTTCACGCCGAAGAGCCACAGCACGGCCTTGGCAAAGCCCCAGTCGACCAGGGCGACGATGGTGGTGACGACGACCAGGAAGACCAGGACGACGAGGGAGTAGTGCACAACCTGCTGACGGCTGGGCCATGCCACCTTACGAAGTTCGGCGCGCGTCTCCTTGACGAATTGGCCAGGACGCGTGCGCTGGCGATCGGGGCGGACCGCCTGCTGCGTCCGCTCGCGCCGACCCTGGACGACCTCGCCGTCCTCCGCGATGTACCCCTGCCGCTGCAGAAGCCGCTTCTGTTCTCGATTCATCGCCATTGCAGACCTCGGCGCTTTCGATCGGGAGGCGCAGTTCCGGGGCCGTGCGCGGCACCGGACGGACCGCCGCACTAACGCCGTTCTGACGATTGTGGCGGAACCGCCTCTTGCAGGGCAGGAGGGACTCGAACCCCCAACCTGCGGTTTTGGAGACCGCTGCTCTGCCAAATTGAGCTACTGCCCTAGACCCTACGGAGGCGACATCCTAGCATCCAGAGACATCCCTGAAACCTCGTGGGCCTTGGTGGGGTGTTCGCCTGATAGGTCCCGCTGACGTGGTCAAACCGCACGCTCCCGTTCAGGAGGCCAATCGGAAGCGGCTGCGACGCGAAAGGCTGGCGAGCACGATCGCCCCAGCGGCACCCGCAGCGGTGGCAGCCGCGATGCCCCCCACGTACGCCGCCCGTCGTCCAGAGAGCATCGAGCGAACGGCGTGCTTCTCTCCGGCCTCTTCGAGCGCGGCCAGGATGTCGCTCACCAGGCCCGGCGAAGGCTCGAGCACCTCGGTCCGCATGGCGCGCAGCGCTCGGAGCAATTTGCGGTACTGGACGATCTCGGCCTGACAACGAAGGCATTGCTCGACATGCCGCCGGGCGGCTCCATCCAGGCGAACGGTGCCGTCGGCAACCTGCGAAAGTCGCTCGGTGAGGTCCTCACACCGCACGAGCCTCCTCCTCGTTGTCGACCCGATCGCCCGCTAGAGGGTAGAGGCGTTCGCGGAGCTTTCGCCGGGCGCGGTGCAGACGCACCTTGGCCGCCGACTCCGAGATACCCAACTCGGCTGCGATCGCCTCGTGGGACAGGTCGTAGATGTCGCGGAGGACCACCACGGCCCGAAGGCGTGGTGGGAGCTCTGCCAGGGCAGCGTCGAGCCGCTCCCGCAGGTCGCGCTGGTCGGCGCGGTCTTCGGGGTCACCGCCGCGCGCGGTGTCGATCACCACTGCGTCGTCGAGAAGTTCCTCGTGCCGGTTGCGGGCCCGTTTACCCAGGTGGGTGGCGGCACAGTTCGCGGTGATGCGGTACAGCCAGGTGGTGAACTG
>JAXDQG010000639.1:0-5827 GCA_034667945.1 Acidimicrobiia bacterium
GCTCCCCGACAGGGCCGCACCCGGCAATGGCAATCCCTGGCCGGCGATCCAGCCCGGGCAGACCGTTCGCCAAGCCAAGCAGGGGGACGGCAACGTCTGTGCGGCCAGGGCGCCCGAACGGAAATACGACGTGGTAGCCATGAAGACCGACCTGGTCTATGACCCGGTCAGCGGCGACCACGACCCGAATGGCCTCATCTACGCCTTGGCTTCCGAGGTCAGTGACATCAAGTCCGGCAACAAGAAGCCAGAGCCCTTGACCATTCGAGCCAACGCGGGCGACTGCGTCCGGCTGAAGCTCACCAACCGTCTGCCCAGCGATGGCGTCGGTCCCCATGACGGCGACGTGCCGCTGCCCGCGGACGCGGCCTTCCCGGCCGGCAATCGGGTGTCCATGCACGTCGCCATGGCCGACTACGACGTCACCCGCGGCGACGGCGCCACCGTGGGCTACAACTTCGACCAGACGGTCGCCCCCGGCGGCTCCATCACCTATCAGTGGCAGATCCCCCAGATCAGCGGGGCAACCCTGAACCTCGTCGACTTCGGCGACCGGCGCGGCCACCGCCACCACGGTCTCTTCGGTGCGCTGTTGGTGGAACCCACCGGCTCCACCTGGACCGACCCGACCAGCGGCAAGACGGTGCTGAACGGCACGAGGGCCGACATTCGCTGGAGCGACGCCGATGGTGTCGCGCAGGCCTACCGCGAGTTCGCCATCTTCTGGCAGGACGGACTCAACCTGCGTGACCCGGAAGGCGACCCCGTCCCAGCCAGCGGCGTTCCCGGGGACCCCTACGAGGGCGGGCAACGAGGGGTCAACTACGCCACGAACCGCTTCGCAGCCCGGCTGGCCACCAACCCGGAACCTGCCTACGTGCTCTCGTCCCAGCACCATGGCGATCCGGCGACGCCGATCATGCGGGCGAATGTCGGCGATCCCGTCCGGGTCCGCCTCCTCCAGGGTGCCGATCGCGGTCGAGCCCACACCTTCCTGCTCGCCGGTCACGGCTGGCACTACCAGCGGAACGACTCCAAGTCGACCATCCGCAGCGCCCAGGGCATGGTGATGCCGGGTCGGTCGTTCACCTTCGACCTCGTCGGCGGCGCCGGCGGCCCGCGCAGCCAGCCGGGTGACTACCTGTACCGAGACGCGCTCATCCCGAACCAGGTCGACATGGGCCTGTGGGGATTCCTCCGGGTCGAGGACGCCCAGCAGTCCGGCCTGAAGCCGCTGCGGAAGGCCAGCGAACCGAAGCTGGCGACGGAGTGGGAGACCGAGGAGGAGACCGAAGAAGACGACGACTCCCCCTCCCGGTCCAAGGCATCAAAAGTGACGACTTCGTCACAGGGCTCAACTGCCGTCGCTGCCGTGACGACAACGAGCACCACGATGCCTGCGACGACAACCACCAACCCGCCGAAGGCCCCGGGCGCCCAGTCCGGTGGCGCCAAGGCGCGCACCACCACCACGACCGCGGCCAACAGCGCCCGTCGAGGAAAATGATCCGTCGGTTCGGACGGAGCCCACTTGTCGTCGGACTCGTGGGGGCGGTTTCGCTGGCGCCGGCCTTGTGGTTCGGTCTCCGAACCAGCGCGGAGGACCACGGAGATCAGGCCGCCCCCACGAGCACGGTTCGCGAGCTCCCGGTCGGGAACACCCTCAGCCAGCAGATCGACGGTCGTCGGGTGTCCTTGGCCGTCTCATCGCAAGCTGCCGCCCCGACGGAGCAAGCCTCGCTCGCCGAGGTACCGACCAATGCACCGACGACACTCACCGTCTCGCTGACCGACAGCACGGGCCAGCCGGTTTCCTTGCCGAGCGTGCCGGTCGTCCGCGGCTGGCGGCTCGGTGACCCAGCGGCAACGTCGTCACAGGCCACGACCGGTACGAGCGCGGCCCAAGTAGTGGCCGTACGCGCCGACGACCAGGACCATGACCACGGGGCGACGTCAACGGGCACCGCCGCCGGTACGTCGTCCGCGGGACAGCCACAGGCGCCGGTCGAGATCGCACTCGACCGGGCCGAACGCCTGATGATCAACCTGGCCGGAGGTGCTGTGGCCGGCGTGGCCTCGTCGTCCAGCGCGCACGCGCACAGCGGCGGCGCCGAGCCGGGAGCCGGATTGGCGGCCACCATGTCCGGCGCTGCCTACCGCTGGATGGTCAGGGTCACCGACCAGGCGGACGAGGTGTTGTCCTCGCCGGATGGGCGCTGGACAGCTGTCGTCGACAAGGACCGGGGGCTCGTCGACGTGGTCGACGTCCTCCTCAGGCGCAAGGTCGGACGTGTCGAGCTCGGCGGACGGCTGGCACAGGTTGTCTACAGCCCGGCCGGATCGCTGTTGGCCCTCGACAGCGAGCGCCACCGTCTGGTCTCGATCGATGCGGCCACCGCGCGGATACGGTCCGATCTGACCGTGCCCGACGTCGAACGCGTGGCCGCGACGGCCGATGGGGACTGGGTCGTCGGTCTGGGGACCGCGGGCGCAACGACCGTGGTCGACACGGCGAACGGCAAGCTGGTTCGCGGCCCAGTGCTGTCCGGCGACGTCCGCAGTGCGAGCGCGACAACCGGCTCGGGCCTGGTGGTGGCACACGGAGACGGCACGCTCAGCCTCTTGTCCATCGGTGACGACGGTATGGTCACGGTCACCGGGTCGGTGCGGACCGGCAATGCCGCCGACGTGGTGGCCGTGGCACCTGGCGGAGCGAAGGCGGTCGTGATCGACAAGATCGGCAGCCGGGCGACCGTGGTGGATATCGACCGGCAGGTACCGACGGGCAGCGCACAAACGGCACAAGACCCGGCACAGGTCGTGTTCCTCGAGGGCTTCGCCGTCGTGCGCAATGCCGGCAACCCGGCCGTCACCTGGGTCGACCTCACCGATCCGAGCAAGTCCAACGACGTGCCCCTCGGGGCGCAACCGGCCGCCCACCTGGCCGTCAGTCAAGACGGTACCGGTGTGTTGGCCAGCAGCCCGGCCGACGGCAACGTGTACCACCTCCACGCCATGATGGGCCGTCCGATGGTGATGGGCCAGGATCGCCTGGTGGCCGGGGCCGATCGGGTGCTCGAGGCTGCGGCCAGCGTGGGTGAGGTGGCTCCCGGCCGGTACCAGCTCCACACGTTGTTCGAGCAGGCGGGGCGCTATCGCATCGACGTCCAGGTCGGAGAGGGGCAGCCCGCCCAGTTCCAGCTGGTCGTCGCCGAACCGGACAAGGCAGCCCTGCGGGCCATACCGGAGAAGCCCCTCGCCGAGGCCAAGGTCGGCGAGCGGGTGGCCGTCCGGTTCCGCGGCTACATCGACGCTTCGGATGTGCAGGTGCTGGCGTACGTCAACACCGCGGGCGGCAGCACGCGACAAGAGCGGCTGAGCGCTCGCTGGGATGGACGGGCCTATGAGGTTGCCATCGTCCCGGAGGTCGCAGGTACGTGGCGGCTCTTCCTGGTGTCCGAGGAACGGGGTCTGAAGCCCGCCGAGGGAATGGCCGCCCAGATCGTGGTGTCGTGACCGGCTGCGCCCCTGCCGCGATGCTCCGAGGCTGCGCGTAATCCCAGGACTTCCCAGGACTTTCCCAGGAGCCTCTGCGAGGTTGTTGAGGGTGTCGCCGGCACACTGTTAGGCAAAGCCCCAAACGAGGAGGAATCCCCGTGCCCTTCGTCTTGCGCGGCAGCGCCCTCGCACTCGCAACCCTGCTCACGGTGTCGGCGTGCTCGAGCGACAAAGCCACGACAACGTCGGCGACGACCGCCGTTCCCTCATCCACGACCGTGACGTCGCCGACGTCCAGCAGCGGCGCCGTTGCTGCCACATCCACCTCCTCCGCCGGAACGACGGCGTCCTCGGCGGCCGCGAGCACCGCCAAGGCGACAACCACGTCGGCCGCGAAAGCGACGACCGCCCAGGTCGACGCCAACAACGCCGGCGAGGCCGAGATCGCGGCTGCGCTGCAGGCGGCCGGCGTGTCGAACCCCGACCGTTGGGCGAAGGAGGTCGTCGAGTACCGCCCGTATTCGACCGGTGACACGACATTCTCCAAGCTCAAGCAGAGCTTGGTGAAGTACAACCCGTCGCCGGCAGTGGTGGACGGCATCGTCAGCGTCCTGAAGCTGTGACGACAACGGCGCCGGTAGCCGAGATCCGCCTGGTCACGACGTTTCGACGGGTGTTGCTTGGTTTGGCGGCCGCCGGGATCGTCGGTACCGGCGTGGAACTGGCGATGCTGCGACACTGGAACTCTCGCGACCAGCTCATCCCCTGGTTTGCGCTGGCGGTCCTCGCATTGGCGCTCGTTCTCATCGTCCTCGCAGGGGCCCGGGGTGCGGTGATGATCGCGCGTGTAGCCGCTGCAGCAGTGGCGCTGGCCGCTCTGTATGGCGTCGTGACGCATGTGAGGGCGAACTACCACGCCGCTCCGCTTGACTTCCGCTACACCGATTCGTGGGCCGGCATGTCAACCGCGTCACGCTGGTGGACCGCGGCTACGGGCGGCGTCGGCCCGTCGCCCACGCTGGCTCCCCTCATCCTGGCCCAGTCAGCCGCATGCCTGTGGTTGGCGACACTGCGGCACCCGAGCCAGCCGTCGCGTCGCCCCGGCGCCGGCCAAGATCGGCGTTCCGGGTTGCGTCCTTCCGGGCCGGCTCCGAACAAGGGCTCTTTTTCTCACTGAGCTCTCACATCAGGCCAAAGTCGCTTTCGGCTCTCCTTACCTCCTACAGACTGTGATGAGGCCTCCGCGGTAAGTCGAGGTTTGCTGATGGACGAGGAAAGACCAACCGAGGACCGACCGGAGGGGTGGGACCACCAGTCTTCACCCGGACCAGATGCAGCCTCGCCGCCCGAGGCCTTGCCGCCTCGGCAATGGCCGACCCAAGCGTCGCCGCCGCCCGCGTGGACACCCGAACAGCCAGCGACTGAGCAGCCGTCCTCCGGCCAGCGACCGCAGGGTTCCCCAACGCCGTGGCTCGGCCAGGCAGCGCCTCCTCTGGCGCAGCGTCGACAGCAATGGACACCGCCGCCCTCCTCGCCCTTGGCGGCCGGCGTCCCCGATCCTCCCCCTTCCAGCTCCGGCGGCTGGCCCGATCGCCCGCCGACGGCCGCTCCCCCGGACCAGGGTTGGCCCGAACCCGGCGCAGGAGCGACTGCGCCGAGCCTGGGATGGTCGGCGCCGGAGGCCGGCTGGACCGGACCGGGCGGCGGACCGTCCGAGTCCGCGACCGGCTGGGCGGCGCCCACGACCACCTGGACCGCGCCGGATAGCGGATGGCCTCCCCCGCCCGACGGCGGGTGGCCGCCTCCGCCGGCCGGGACACCTGGATCCGGCGGGCAGAACGGGCCTCGCAACACCAACCACCGCACCGTGCTCACCGTGCTGGCGATCACCCTCGCCGTGCTGGTGGGGTTCTTCGGCGCAGTGATCGTCAGGAACGTCGGCTCGTCGTTCTCGCGTTCGGATGCAGCGCCGCCCACGGTGTCGAGGTCGCTCACGCCACCGCTGACCGATGCGCCACCGGCGGCCGGTCTCATTCCCGACAGGGAGTCCCCGCCAACCGCAGGCGGTACTGCGCCCACCACGCCCGCCACGCCTACCCCCAACAACCTGGTGACCGGCGTCGTGAACATCACGTCGACCCTTGGCTTCCAGCGTGCTGAGGCATCCGGGACGGGGATCGTGTTGTCGGCCGATGGCCAGATCCTGACAAACAACCACGTGATCAAGGGCGCCACCGCCATCGACGTGGAGGTCATCAGCACGGGAAAGACCTATACGGCCTCCGTGGTCGGCACAAGCCCCAACTCGGACATCGCCGTGCTGAAGCTG
>JAXDQG010000640.1:0-4839 GCA_034667945.1 Acidimicrobiia bacterium
CCGGTGGCGTCGGTGGCCACGGTGTCAATGATCGGAGGCCGCCACCCGGCAGAGAGCTGGCTGAGATCGAGCATCTGCTCGAGGTCACGACGGGTCTCCCGCGCCCCGGCCCGGTCGGATTTGTTGATCACGAAGACGTCCGCCACCTCGAGCAGCCCGGCCTTGTTGGCCTGCACCGCATCGCCCCAGCCCGGGTTCACCACCACGACGGTCGTGTCGGCTGCCCCCGCCACCTCCACCTCGACCTGGCCGACACCTACCGTCTCGATCAGGACCTGCGGATAGCCCACCGCGTCCAAAACCCGCACGGCAGCCGGAGTGGCCAGGGCCAGCCCACCAAGGTGGCCGCGAGTGGCCATGGACCGGATGAAGACGCCCGGGTCGAGGAAGTGGTCCTGCATGCGGACCCGGTCACCCAGGATCGCACCCCCGGTAAAGGGGGACGAGGGGTCGATGGCCAGCACCGCAGCCTCGATCTCCTGGCCCCGCATCACGCCGACGATGGCCGACACCAGCGTGGATTTGCCGGCTCCGGGCGCACCGGTCAGCCCCACCGTCAACGCGTTGCCGGCCAGGGGGTAGGTCAGACGGCCCACCTCTTTGGCGCCCTCGCCGCCCTGCTCGACCAGCGAGATCAGGCGGGCGAGCGGTCCCCGCTCTCGGGCACGGGCTCGATCGAGAAGCTCTGCGGGGGTGGCACGAGACAAAGCAGCGGTCCTCACGGAAGGGCAACGGTCCTGACGGAAAGGCAGGGTCCTGAAGGGGAAGAAGGTCCTGACGGAAAGGCAGGGTAACGCCAGCCTGCTACAGCCTGATGCCCTACAGCGAGACCGCGGACTCCGACGTGCCGTCAAAGGTCTGGCCGATGTTGATCACTTCGGTGATACCCGGCACGCGGTCCTTCAGGATGCGCTCGAGGCCCGCCTTGAGGGTCTGCGACGAGGCCGGGCAGGTTACACAGGCACCTACCAGTTCGACCTCGACCACACCGGTCTCCTCGTCGACCCGGTGCAGCACGACGTCGCCGTTGTCCTGCTGAATGATCGGTCGCACGACGCCGATGACCTCTTCGACCTTTGCCTGCAGCACCGGTAGCGGCCTCCTCGGTCCCTCTCGGGACAACTTCCCTCGCCGGACAACTTGTCAGCGTTGCCTCATTGTCGCACCACGATCCCCGGGCGAAAAACCTCCGGGTCGCCACCAAGGTGAACCGCTCATGGCGCATACGTGTTCCCGTGCGGCCAGACTGGAGGCCGATGAACGCGCTGATGCTCGCCCACCAGGGCGGTTGGGACGAGATGGCACTGGTCCTGGCGCCGGTGGCGGTCGTCGGCGTCCTGCTCAAGCTGGCCAATCGGCGGGCACAACGGCTCTTGGCCGAGCAGGAGCAGGGCGGGACGGCAGTCCAGGCCCAGACCGACCCGGCGCCTCGCAACGAGTCCTGACCGCGATTGCGACACGGGCCCTCGCCGTCCTCACTTCCGTTCGAGGTCGGCACCCACCGCGGCAAGCTTCTCCACAAACCGCTCGTAGCCGCGGTCGATGTGCTGGGCGTCCGACACGATGGTTTCGCCGTCGGCCGCCAATCCGGCGACCACGACGGCGGCCCCGGCCCGGATGTCGTGGGCCCGCACGGGCGCGCCTGACAGGCGGTTGACCCCCCGCACCACCGCATGATGACCTTCTGTCCGGATGTCGGCGCCCATGCGCTTGAGCTCGTCGATGTAACGGAACCGCCCCGCTTGGAAGACATTCTCCGTCACGATCGACACCCCCTCGGCCACCGCCAGCATGGCCACGATCAGCGGCTTGTAGTCGGTGGCGACACCCGGATACGGCAGCGTCGAGACGTCCACTGCCCGCAGCCGGGGCGGGGCCATCGCCCATACGCCCTCCGGGCATGGGGAGATGCGCATTCCCATCTGCCCCAGCTTGTGGCTCAGCAGATCCATGTGGTCGGGCCGAGCGCCGACCAGCGTCAGCTCACCGCCGGCCACGCCCAGGGCCGCCAGGAAGGTGGCTGCTTCGATGCGGTCGGGAACAAGGGTGTGCTCGGCGGCCACCAGTTCGTCGACACCCTCGATGGTGATGGTCGACGAGCCGGCCCCCACGATGCGGGCGCCCATGCGGTTCAAGAACGCGGCCAGATCGGCGATCTCCGGCTCGCGCGCCGCGTTGTCGATCAAGGTGGTCCCACGGGCCCGTACCGCCGCCATCAGCGCATTCTCGGTGGCGCCCACCGAGGGGAACTCGAGCACGATCCGGGCACCCGTCAGTCCGCCCGGCGCCCGGGCCTCGATGAAGCCATGGGCAAGCGTCACCTCGGCACCCAACTGCTCGAGGGCCTGCAGATGCATGTCGATCGGCCGGGGGCCGAAGTCGTCACCGCCGGGCAGCGAGACGCGTGCCCGACCGAATCGGGCCAACAGAGGCCCCAGCACGACAATGGAGGCCCGCATCTTCTCGACCAGCTCGTAGGGCGCCTCGGGCAGGAGATCAGCTGGTTGGATCACCTCGACCTCGCCGGCCGGCAGCCGACGGACGCTGGCACCCATGGCGACGAGGAGATCACTCATCCAGTCGACATCGGCGATGTCCGGCACGTTGCGGAGCACCGCACGTCCCTCGGCCAGCGTGGTGGCGGCCAGCAGCTTCAGCACGGAGTTCTTGGCGCCCGACAGCGTCACCTCCCCGTGCAGGGGGCCGGATGGTCGCACGAGGATGCTGCTCACCGGAGTCAGTATGCTCGCCGAGGGCACCGCGAGCCGGTACCGGGGCCCCGCCCGCCGGTCCACCAATGCCCCGCATCCACCGCCGCCATCTCGTCGACGACGCCGGCCTCGCAGCGCTGAGGCGACCCCGTGACGACGTGGTCGGCGAGCGTTCCGCCGCCGCCGACTGCTTCGAAGCTGCCGAGGGACCGTTCCGGAGCTATCGCCGCACGCTCGAGGTCAAGCCACGCGACGCGGCGAACGGCACGTGGGCCGTCGACGAGCGAATCTCGTTCCGCTTGGCCGTGCCGGTGTGGGGCCCGGCGTTGGCGCTGCCCATGAAGCTGGCCCTGCGCCGCCGCCGGCCCGACGGGCAGCAGCCCTGGTGGGCTCCGCCCCAGCGGCTGGACCCGGCCGCGGCGAGCCTGTTGGGCCTGTTGGCGATATTGTCCCTGGTCAGCGCGTATCTGGGAACCCTCCTCAGCCAGACCCTCACCTTTGCGGCTCGAGACTTCGGGGCGGACAAGGCCTCGCAAGGTGTGGTGCTGGCGACCGCCCGCATCGGGGTGGCGGCCACCTTCGCGCTCACGTTGGCCGCCGATCGGATCGGTCGCCGACGGCTGCTTCGCGGCTTGCTCGTGATCGCCTGCCTTGTGATGGGGCTCGTCGCCGCCGCGCCCGCCCTGTTCTGGTTCGGCGTCGGCCAGACGGCCGCCAGAGGGCTCACCAACGCCACCGACATCATCCTCCTGGTGCTGGCCATCGAAGAGATGCCGGCTCGTTGCCGCGCCTACGCCGCCAGCCTGTTGGCCCTGGTCGGCGGCCTCGGCGCGGGGATGGTGGTGTGGCTGCTCCCCCTGGCCGATCTCGGTCGGGGCGGATGGCGCCTGATCTACCTGCCACCGTTCGCGTTCTTGCCACTGGTGGCGTGGGCCGGGCGCAAGCTCCCGGAGAGCCGACGTTTTCTGGCCGCCGAGGCCAGAGCCATTGCTTCCCGGGCCTCGCGTCCCCGCTTCGAAGGCGCCAACCGCCGGCGCCTGATACTCCTGGCC
The DNA here is from genome assembly GCA_034667945.1 of Acidimicrobiia bacterium. Classification (GTDB taxonomy): domain Bacteria; phylum Actinomycetota; class Acidimicrobiia; order Acidimicrobiales; family CAIXPF01; genus JAXDQG01. Next base: position 3,764 of record JAXDQG010000640.1, read on the forward strand.
GGCGCGGCCTTCCTCCTCCTGCTGTACGCCACGCCCGCCAGCCAGTTCCAAAACGAGTTCCTCCGGGACGAGCGCGGTTTCTCGGCCACCCGGGTGGCCATTTTCACGCTGGTCAGCGGGACACCGGCCGGCCTCGGCGTGTGGTTCGGCGGACGGCTTGCCGAGTCCATCGGGCGGCGCCGGGTCGGGGCGGTCGGCCTCGTGGGCGGCAGCGTGCTGATCGCCATCAGCTATCTCAGCCACGGTTGGTCGCTCTGGACGACCAGCGTGGTGGGCACCGTGCTGGCCGCCACCACCATTCCGGCCATGCGGGTGTACGGGCCGGAGCTGTTCCCCACCCGTCTCCGAGGCCGTGCCAACGGCATCACCAATGCCACGGCGGTGGGCGGCAGCGTGGTGGGTGTGCTGCTGGTGGGTTGGCTGGCCGAGCCCTGGGGTGGCCTCGGGCGCCCCATCGCCCTGCTGGCGCTGGCGCCGCTGTTGGTGGCCGCGCTGGTGATGACCGTCTATCCGGAGACGGCGGACCGGACGCTGGAGGACCTCAATCCGACCGATGTGGCGCCCGACGACACAGAGTCCCAAGCAGCCGAGGAGCCGATGATCCGCTCCGAGACCGAGACGAGCGGGAGGTAAGCGTGCGCGACACGCGGTGGGGCATCGTGAACATCGTCCGGAAGCGTCAGTATGCTGTCGGATCCGTGTCGCGTTGGTCGCGAAATAGTCGGTTGATCCGATGAGCCTGCCGCTGGCTGCCTACGTCGATGAGCAGCTGTTGCGCATCGAGGAGCGCCGCCTGCACGAGGCCGAACTGGCCTATGCCGGCCATGCGCGCTGGGTGCCGGCGCCGGGCGATTTCCGCGCCGTGCCCTTCGACGAGAGCCTGGTGCTGCTCAACCACGCGGGGAAGCCGACCCTGCTCGACAATGTGTGCGCCCACCGGCAAGCCATCCTGCTGGAGGGCACCGGCCAACTCGGTCGGGTGCTGACCTGCCCGTTCCACAGCTGGAGCTACCGCCTCGACGGTTCCCTGCTCAATGCGCCCGGCATGCTGGGTGCTCCTGGCATGGAGGAAGGGT
>JAXDQG010000641.1:0-2567 GCA_034667945.1 Acidimicrobiia bacterium
CTTGGTGACGTCACCGGCGACGGCGGCGATGCGGTCGTTGCCGCCGGTCCAGCTCAGGCCCTCATCGGACAGGTCGACGGCCACGACCGAGGCGCCGTCGTCGACCAGGCGCTCGACGGTTGCCCGACCGATGCCCGAGGCGGCTCCGGTCACGGCGAAGATGCGATCCCTGTTGGCGGTCATGGCGTGAGCATGGCACGCGCAGTGCCATCGACTGGAACGTCACGGTGTGCGTGGTCAGCGCTCGGTTCGAGTGGAGAGCGTTTGGCCGGGCAGAACCGGCGGGCACACATCTCGGTAACGGACACCTGCTGGTACGGCAGAGACAAGGCGACGCCGAGCCTGTGCCGACTGTTCCGGGGTCCGTCTGCCCCGAGCCCGCAGCGGGCTCCCCACGTCAGGAGAATGTCATGGCTGGAAACGCCGACCAGGCCAAGGGCCGGCTGAAGGAAGCGGCCGGCGATCTCACCGGAGACAAGGAACTGAAGCGGGAAGGCAAGGTCGATCGTGCCGCCGGGAAGGTCAAGGAAAAGGTCGATGACCTCAAGGACAAGGTGCATCGCCACGACTGACCATCATCCGGCAGGGGTTCACCAGCCCTGACCGCACGGCCGTTGGCCCCGGTCCGCCCGATTCGTCGGAGCGGCCCGGGGCCTCGCCACGTTTTGCTCCCGCTTGCCTGAGCTATCGCTCGCCTCAGCTGGGACGACGCTGCTCCGCTTGGCCTGAGTTGGGACGAGCGGTGCGCCGAAACGAGTCGTTGCCCAGCGCGGCGCCCACGGCTTCGGCCCGGTTGCGAACTCCAAGCTTGCGGTACACGCTGCGGAGGTGCGTCTTCACGGTGTCGATGGAGACGTACAGCGCCTCGGCGATCTCGGCGTTGCGCAGGCCTGTCGTCAGCATGGCGAGGATGTGGCTCTCGCGCTCGGTGAGACCCAGATCGCTTCCTGGCCAGGCGGGACCGGGTGGGGCGAGTTTCGCATCGAGCGCCGGGGGCATATTGATCACGAGCTCGCCCCTGGCCACCCGCTCCAGGTCGTCCACCAGCTGCTTTGCCGGGGCGGCCTTGGAGAGGTAGCCGGTGGCCCCGCGGGCCAACGCCTCGCCGACCCGGCGCTGCTCGGTGTCGAAGGTGAAGACCGCCACGTTGCGTACCCGAGGGTCCTCGGTGAGCATGCGAATGCGCTCGTAGCCGGTGTGCGGCATGCCGTAGGTGTCGAGCAGCGCCACGTCGACCTCGACCTCTTGACGGTCGGGCCTGCCGAGGTCCTCCGACAACATCAGGACTCGGTCGGCATACGGCGCCAGCATGCGTTCGAGCCCGGCGACGACGATCTCGTAATCGTTGAGCAGGGCCAAGCGCACTGGCTTGGCGGGCGGACGCGGGGCGGTCACAGCGGCGGGAACCATAACCGGGTGTTAACGGTGCGCAAACACCCGAATGGGTGAAGCCCAGCGCTCTAGCGCCCCCTTGGAGGGCCACTGGCCGGGGAAAGGAGCGACGCTGCTGCCCGATCGGCCAGCAGGACGGCGCCCCTGCGCCGTACCCGGGACGCAGGCACGGCGGGGTCACCGGCTACCAGGCGGCGGAGTGCTTCGGCCTTGTCGGCCCCGCTCACCAGCCAGAGGATGCGAGTCGCCCGGTTCACCAGTCGCGGTGTCACCGTCATGCGGACCCGGCCGCGGTAGGGCCCGACGACGGCCACGTCGGCCTCGCAGTCCACGACGGGATCGCCCGGGGGCCACGACGCGGTGTGGCCGTCGTCGCCCAACCCCAGGTGGACCAGGTCGATCACCCCGCCGGTGATGGCCGCCAGCACTTCCGCGTACGCCGCGGCGGCGGCACGCAAGTCGGGCGCGGTGACCGGCATCGCGTGGAGGTTGGCCTCGGGTAGCACGCCGGGTTCGACAAGCGCGGAACGGATCTGGCCGATGTTGCGGTCGGGATCGCCGTCCGGCGCTACCCGCTCGTCCACTTGGAAGACATGGATCTGCGACCAGGGAAGAGATTCACCGGCCAGTGCGGCGAACATCCTGGCCGGAGTGCTTCCACCAGAGAAGGCCAGCACCGCTCGGCCCGAACGGGCGACCGCCCGCCGCGCCTCGCTCACCACGTGCTCAGCACCTCGCCTGGCGAGTTCGCCGGCATCCGGCAGGATGTCGATGCGCAGGCCGTCCCCGGCATCGTCGCCCAAGCTCACGCCCGGTTGCCCAGCGGACACATCGCCTGGTCCGGCCATCACGCCACCGGCGCCGGGTCGCAGACCAGATCGCCCGACGGGTGCTCGTTCCACAGGGTGATCACGGCAACCTCCCGTTCCCAGCCCAGCGTCGAAATGGTGCCGGCGTCGAGCGCGTACAGCCGGCCCGCCCGTGGGCTCTGGTCCAACCAGCGGGCGGTCAACACCCGCAGGATGTGGCCGTGCGCGAAGGCCAGGGCGTCACCGTCCGCCTCACGAACCCGGGCGATGACCCGGTCGGCCCGGGCGCCCACCTGCTCGGCCGTCTCGCCCCCGGGCGCGTCGTCGTCCCACAAGTGCCAACCCGGGCGTTCGACCCGGATATCC
>JAXDQG010000642.1:0-5094 GCA_034667945.1 Acidimicrobiia bacterium
CAGGTGGTACAAGCCGCCCGTCGACTGGACGAGCTGTCCGGAAGACGAGGTGCCGGCCGACGTCCCGATCGGCCGACCCCCGGGCCGCAGGTGCAGGCCCGGGCCGTGCGCCGGCGGAAGACCGAGCAGGCTCATCTGGCGCTCGGCTGGCGGTCTGTCGGCTATCGCGACGATGACCGGGTGAAGCTCGACGTGATCGAGCAGATTCTGGGCGGTGGCCCGTCGAGCCGGCTCTTCCAAGAAGTGCGCGAGAAGCGGGCGTTGGCGTACTCCGTGTACGCGTCGGCCACTGAGTTCGTCGACTGCGGCGCCTTGGCGGTCTACGCCGGCGTGGCGCCAACCCGGGCGCGCGAGGCGCTCACCGTGGTGTCCGACATCGTGGCCGATCTGGCGGCCAACGGCGTGAAAGATGAAGAGCTGACCGTCGCCAAGGGCTATCTCGAGGGCTCGTTGTGGTTGGGCCTCGAGGACAACCCGAGTCGCATGGGTCGTCTGGGCTGGTGGGAGATGGCCGAGGGCCGCGTTCCGCCACCGGAGGAGTACCTGGCCCAGCTGGCCGCCCTCACCCGCGAGGACGTGAACCGGGTTGCTGCCCAGGTGCTGGGCGGCCAGCGAGTGCTGGCCGCCGTAGGACCCTTCGACGAGGCCAAGCTGCTCGACTAACCGCGGATTGGGCCGAGCGGATGCGAGGACGCTGCGTGGGCGGAGCGTCCGCGGGGGCCGAGCATCGAGGAGGCCCAATCCGCGTAGCTTCTCACGGCGGCTGGCGACGTACCCAGGCGGCTGCTGAGCTCGGGGGGGCGGGACGGATAGTCTCCGGCCATGACGATCCGCGTGGGCGTGGTGGGTGCAGGCGGACGCATGGGAGCCACGGTCTGCGAAGCGGTGGCGGGCGACGACGAAGTCGAGCTGGTGGCCGCGGTGGACCCGCGGGCGGAGGACAGCCAGGCGGCCGGCCAGTCCATCTCGGGGCAGCTCGAGGCGGTGCAGCGCGCCGGCGCCGATGTCGTGGTCGATTTCACCACCGCCGAGGCCGCCCGCGAGACGTTGCCGAGGCTGGCCGAGTGGGGCATCCACGCAGTGGTCGGCACGACGGGGTTGTCGGCCGCCGACTTGGCGGCCCTGGAAGCGGCCTTTACTCGTTCGAACTGCCTGGTGGCGCCCAATTTCGCCATCGGCGCAGTGCTGATGATGCGCTTCGCCGAGATGGCCGCACCGTTTTTCCCCAGCGCCGAGGTCATCGAGCTGCATCACGACGAGAAGGTCGATGCACCTTCGGGCACGGCGATGCGCACCGTCGAGCGCATGGCGGCTGCATCGAAGGAGTGGGGCACCGATCCAACGAAGCAGCAGGTGATCGAGGGTGCCCGTGGAGGCGCCGGTCCGGGCGGGATTCATGTGCATTCAGTGAGACTGCGCGGCCTGGTCGCGCACCAAGAGGTGTTGCTCGGCACCACTGCCCAGCTGCTCACCATCCGCCACGACAGCTTCGACCGCACCTCGTTCATGCCGGGAGTGCTGCTGGCCTGCAAGCAGGTGAGCTCGCATCCGGGGCTGACCGTGGGTCTCGACGCCTACCTGGACCTCTGAGGCTTACGGTCGGTCCATCGGCCCGCTGCGCTCGGCCTGCCCGTCAGCGGGATCGGCGTTGTCGCCACCCTCGAGATCCTCGCGAACCCGCCGCAAGCCGCCGAGGTTGGAGCGCCCGCGACGACGGTCTCCCACCAGCGTGATCGCCAGGATGCCGAGCGAGAGCGCCAAGAGGTACCACTTCCACTGGTCCAAGAAGTCGGTGGTCGATCGCAGTGGTGAGGCGAACACGTTGCCGACGGCCCGAATGAGAATGAGACGCGCGATCGTGCCGGTGACATCGGCGACGACAAAGCCGACCGGGTTCATGCGGGCCGCCCCGGCGAACAGACACACCGCGTTGTTGGGCGCGACGAAGACAACGAGATAGCTGGCTCGCTTGAAAAGGCGTTCGAACTGCCGGTAGTAGGCGCCCACTGAGGGCAGATGACGTTCGATGGCGTGCAGTCCACGATCGCCGTACCAATATCCCAGCAGGTAGAAAAGCGGATCAGGAGCGAACAGGCGGGACCCGCCGACCAGGTAATAGCTCCACGGCGCTGTGTGCGGCGTGACGAGAGCCAGATAACGATTGATGGAAGACAACCCGATCAGCCATAGCGGATGCGTCTCAACAAGTGTGGCGTAGGTAACGTTGGCCACGTTGGAAGCGACGACGAGGATGCCGATCGGGATCAACAGGGCCGCTAGCGCGTGGCGCGGAGGCCTCAGGCGGATCTCGGAGGGATGGCCATCCGGGTCCGCCGGCGTTTGCTTCGGCACTCATTGATTGTGGCATGTAGCCGCCCGCAAACGGCCCGCTGGGGCTGCGGCGGCCCGACGTACTTCGGAGAGGACAAAGAACATGCAAGGCCTGATGATGGACTTCCCCCTCACGGTCGCTCATCTGTTCGAGCGAGCAGAGCGTTATCACCGGGCCAAGACCATCCTCACGGTCACGAAGGACGGGACCGAGCGCATTACCTACGGCGAGTGGACCGAGCGCACCCGGAAGCTGGGCGCCGTGCTCGACGATCTGGGCCTGTCGCCCGACGCGCGGGTTGGCACCTTTGCGTGGAACACGGCTCGGCATCTGGAGCTCTATTTCGCTGTGCCGTGCACCGGGCGCGTGCTGCACACGCTGAACATCCGCCTCTTCCCCGAGCAGCTGACCTACATCGTCAACCACGCGGCCGACGAGGCGATCTTCGTCGACCGGTCACTGCTGCCGCTGCTTGCGCCGTTGCTCGAGACGTTCACGACGGTGAAGCACCTGATCGTGATGGACGACGGTGGCGATGCCGACGCGAACGTGGGCGCTGGTCTTCAGGTGCATGATTACGAGACGCTCCTGTCCCGGGCACAGCCGGTGCGGTGGCCGCAGCTCGACGAGAACACGGCTGCGTCGATGTGTTACACGAGCGGCACCACCGGCAATCCCAAGGGAGCCCTGTACTCGCATCGCTCGACGTTCCTCCATACCTTCAGCGCGCTGCAGGCCGACACGATCGGGGTGTGCGAGCGAGATGTGGTGCTGCCGGTCGTGCCTATGTTCCATGCCAACGCCTGGGGTTTGGCCCACGCTGCGGTGGCAGCCGGTGCGTCTCTGGTGATGCCGGGGCCGGACCTGTCGGCGCCGTCGCTGGCGAATCTCATCGTCAACGAGAAGGTCACCGTGGCTGCCGGCGTCCCCACCATCTGGATGGGAGTGCTGCCCGAGCTCGAAGGCCGCGACACCTCCCATATCCGGGCGATTCCGTGTGGTGGATCGGCGGTGCCCAAGGCATTGTCCGAGGGGTATCGGCGGGTGACGGGCAAGCCGTTGTTGCAGGCGTGGGGGATGACCGAGACCAGCCCGGTGGCGGCGGTGTACATGCTCAAGTCGACCCTCGATCATTTGAGCGAAGAACAGCAGGCCGATCTACGCACGACGGTCGGCATGGCGAACTTCGGGGTCGAGTGCCGCATCGTTGACGACGACCTCAATGAGCAGCCGTGGGATGGCCAGGCGCAGGGCGAGTTGCAGGTACGGGGACCATGGGTGATCCGGGCCTATTACGACGACGAGCGGTCGCCGCAGTCGTTCTCCCCCGACGGTTGGCTGAGAACTGGTGACGTGGCGGTGATCGATCCGGAGGGCTACATCCGCTTGGTCGATCGGTCGAAGGACGTGATCAAGTCTGGCGGTGAGTGGGTGTCGTCGGTCGAGCTCGAGAATGAGATCATGGGCCATCCGAAGGTGGCCGAGGCGGCGGTGATCGGTGTGGCACATCCGCGCTGGGCCGAGCGGCCATTGGCATGCGTCGTCGTGAAGTCGGGCGAGACATTGTCCAAAGAAGAGGTGCTGGAATACCTCGATGGCCGTGTCGCCAAGTGGTGGATTCCCGACGATGTCGTCTTCATCGACGATGTGCCGAAGACGTCCACCGGCAAATTCTCGAAGAAAGACCTGCGGGACCGTTTCGAGAACTATCAGTTGCCCACGTAGCGGGACCCGCGTTTAGCGGTCGACGGTACGCGCTGGGGCACGCTGAATGCGGTCGCAAGCGAGGAAGTCGTCCGCCCCACACTCGGAGGCCTGGTCTGTCCGATATGACTCCGTCCCAGGCCAAGAATTGTTCGCTCGTCAACGCGGAATGGCCTATGGGGCCTTGCGCCGAGGCCCTGAGAACCAACTCGGCAGCGGTGCTGCGCTCGGAAACCGTCGAGCCTCGTGTGCGAACTCAGCGCACTTCGCAGGCAATCCCGTCGCCGTCTGGGTCGAGACCCGACCGATAGCCCGGCTGCCCTTGCTGAAGCGGTGCCACGCCGGCTGCTCGCGCCTCAGCACAGTTTGAGTAATAAGCATTCGGCCCCGGCCCTGGCCCGGCCCCCAACAAGGGCGACGGCGGAGCTGGCGGACCCGTCAGACCTGCGGGCGGCGGACAGAGGATAGGTGACCGAAGCCATGCCGCGTGCGTGTCGGAGATCAGTTGCTGGGTTCGGTTCCACTCGATATCGTCACACGTGAGCGTCTGGCTCTGGAGAAGCGTGACCATCTTTGCGTAAACGCTCAATTGGCAACCTCCTGCAACGCTTGCGAGGTTGGTGGCTCCCCTCCACGTGAGAAGGCCGTTCGCCGGAATTCCACTCCACATCGGCGAAGCAGAGCTGGCTCTTTGCCGCCAGCGCCAGCATGACGACGGTATTGGTTGGATAGCACATCTTCGGACGGGAGCCTGGCATCTGGACAATGCAGGCCCATCTCGTTGAGCCATCGAACCTCCACAGGGAGGATCAGTCCCCTGTTGTGCGGCCCACTTCATGTCGGCGCAACCGACTGGAGCGGATTACTGCTTCAAGCGAGCTAGTAACAGGTACTGCGGGGACTCGGCATAGGCTGTCGATGCAAGGCTCAAGATCAATGCGGCCGTCACAAAGACGGCGATAAGAACGAGTTTTCGCATAAGCCCGGTTTCTATCGCACTGAGCTACTCACTTGTCGCATCTTCCGGACTTCGGATGGCGCGCGGCATTGGAGATCGC
>JAXDQG010000643.1:0-3401 GCA_034667945.1 Acidimicrobiia bacterium
CCGCAAGGTGCGTTGAATGCCCTCGGCCGCGCCGACATCCTCCATGCCAGTGCCCACGATGTAGTCGAAGTTCTTGGCGAAGTAACGCTCGGCCTTCTCGCCAACCACCGGTTCCGGTGTCAGCAGCGAGAAGTGCCAGACAGACTCTTCCGGACGATCACCCGGCAGCACGCGGTAGACCGCCACATGGTCGCCATGCACATTGACGGCCAAATTCGGGAAGACGTCGTAAGAAAGGACGGCGTGGCGCAGCACCTCCCACTCCTTCGGCTCTTGCACGAGCATCTCCCGGGCCGATTTCTTCACTGCCGCCATCCGCCAGTGCTCACCCAGCCGGTCAAAATGCACCAGGTTGCGCTCCATCAAGTGCGCCAACGTTGATTTGTGGATATACGTGCCGTGGTAGAACTCGAGAAAGGTGTCGTACATGAGCTTCCAGTTGGCCCGCACCGGAATCGTGGTCGACCGGAAGTGGTGATAGCCCTCGAGCCCGTAACTGCGCAGTTCGTCGACGAGGCCCGCACCGAGGAAAGCCTCGAGCCGGGCATCCAGGTCGACGGACAGCGCGGCCCCACCCGCGTCGTCAGCGCAACTCAGCGCCGGCCAGGCCCAGACGAGGCCGAACCGCTCGACCGTGGGCAGCACACGCAGGCTGAGCTGCTCCTTCTCGATGCCGGTGAACCCGGCCGCATCGGGAATGGCCGCCAGGCGACCATCCGTCCGGTAGGACCAGGCATGGAAAGGGCACACCAACAAGCGTGCATGGCCACACGGCTCGGAGGAGAGCAACGCGCCCCGGTGACGGCACGCATTGACCAGGCAGCGGGTCCGCCCGTCCTCGCCGCGAATCACGAGAACAGGGACGTCGGGCAGGTCGAACGTGGAGAAATCACCGGACTGGGGAAGCTGGCTCGCCAGCCCCACCACCACCGGATGTTCACGGAACAGCCGCACGCGCTCGACCTGCCAGCGATCGGCGTCGAGGTAGGCGGAGACCGGATTACGGACCTCACGATCCGCCACGAACGTGCTGCCCGCCTGCAGATGCTCCACCAGCGCTCGGCCCAGTGCCAGCTGCTGCGCCTGCCGCATGCACAATCCCCCCTTGCGCCTCTCTTCCGAGACGCCCCATCTTGCTCGGTCGAGCCCGCCCGTGCCGCCTGTCACTCCGCGACGGCACTATTGGTCCTCGTCAAACCGCGCTCTGCGTCCGCATCCGACCAACGGATCTGTACACGAACGCGCGCAGTTTCTTCACAGAAGGGCGGAAGCCTGTCGGCCGTATGGCACTCCGACACGACCTGAGCCACGCGGCTGTGCGCCTGTTGTCGCGGGGCCATGTCGGCCAGGTGCTCGCCGCCGTCGCCGCCGCCGGCTCTGCGGCCGCCAGCGTGGCGACCGGCCACGGGCTGCGACACGCCCATCGACAGGATGCGACGACTGGCCGAGGTGGACCCGCCGCCGCCGCTTCGGAACCACCAGCCTCCTCACCAGGGCCGCAGCACGGTCCCGGGAAGTCGTCGAACGGCAAGATCACGCTGCCACAGGCGTTCGACGGCATCCCGGGCCACCGTCCGGTCGCCACATCCTCCAAGGCCACCTGGAACAAGCCGTCCCCGCGCGGTTCGGACTGGTCCTATGTCAGCGAGGGAATCCGCCGCCTCGAGGACATGCTGGCCCGTGAATCGAGCGAAGAGCCCGGTTCCGACTCGTGAGACCTGCGGGATCGCCTACCTGATCACGCCGCCTCGCTGATCAAGGGGTCTGGTAGCCGTCGGGATACTGGATGAATTCGAAGAGGATCCCGAGTATCGACGACGGGTGCGAGAACGTGAAGCGGATGTCGTCGGAGAACACCCGGCCGGCGTAGTCGGTGAAGGTCATGTGGTTCTTGATAGGTGCGTCGTCGACGAAGACCACGCCCTTTTGACCAAGGGTGTCCATCGTTTCCTGGATGTCATCCACCGCGAAAGCGATGTGGTGCAACCCCTCGCCCCGCTTGGCCAGGAAGTCGGCAATCACGCCGGAATCGCCGGTCGGCTCCATCAACTCGAAGTCGACCTTACCGATGCGGCACATCCGGAAGCGCATGTCGTAGCGAGGGACCTCGTTGACCGGTCCGGCATCGGCACCCAACAGATGCACGAGGAGCTCGGTCGCCGCTTGCAGATCACGCACCGCCACGCCCACCTCCGTGATCCGACGTACGTCCATGACACCTCCGTGCTCCCCGACCCCGTCGGTCGTCGGGACGCATCATGAGCTACGGAGGACGTCCAAGGGGAACGCAAGCTGCTTCGCTTGGGTCATAGAGTCCGGCGCATGTTGCTGCCTCTCAGCCCGGACGAGGTCCTCTCGACGACCCGATCGGTGCGCAAGCGGCTCGACTTCAGCCGTGAGGTCCCCCTCGACGCGTTGCGCGCCTGCCTCGAATTGCCGCCTGCAGGCGCCGACGGGCTCGTTGCGCCCGGACCCTGGGAACCGACTTCAAACCCGGCCAACGGAAGCCGTTCAATGCGTTCGTGCACGTCAACGGCTGGTAATGGCTCACCAGCGCTCATAGCCGACCACATATCGAGATAATCGTCGTCAAACAGGCCCTTTGGGGGGAGCACATGTTCAAGATCGGCAAGGTTTTTCACCTGACCCACGTCATCGAAGATCTCGAGGCCGTAGACCGCTGGTATGACGAAATCTTCAGCTGCCAGCGCTTCTACCATGGCTACGAGAAGGCGGCGGTTCGCGAAGCGTCACTGTTGGTCATCGCCGACATCGTCATGGAGCCGGTGCAGCTGGCGAAAGTACCCGGTGCCGAGCAGTCCCCCATTGGGAAGTTCCGAGCACGGTTCGGCGAGCATTTCCACTCGATCGCCTGGTATGTGGACGACACGGCGGCCTGCATTGCCTCACTGGATGCTCGCGGTATCCGCCAAGTCGGGCTGACCGGCAAGCCCATAACCGAACCGCGGCGCGGGATCGCCACGTGGACCCACCCCAAGGACACGCATGCGCTGTTCGAGTTCGCCGAAGCGAATTACACCAACGACCCTCGGCTCGACCCCGGTTGGTCAGCGGCCTTCTGGCGAGACGAGCACCCGCTGGGTATCGAGAGGACCTCGCACATCACGGTTCTCTTCAAAGATCTGCAGGACGCCCGAGACGTTTACCAGGGGTCACTGTCCGGGCGACCATTGCACGAAACCGAGGTGCCCGGCGTCTCGCGCAGCGTGTTCTTCGCCATCGGCGAGGACACGGTGATCGAGGCCACGCAGCCGCTGCGCTCCGACACGCCCGAAGGACAGGACCTAGAGCGGAATGGTGAGGGCATCTTCGGCTTCACCTTCCGCTCCCGGAACCTGCAGAAGGCAGCCGACTTCCTCACGTCGCAGCAACAACCCATT
>JAXDQG010000644.1:0-3966 GCA_034667945.1 Acidimicrobiia bacterium
CGTCGGCTCCAGGATCCTCGGTCGGGTCGGCGCCCGGCCGATCCTCGTGACCGGGTTCCTCCTGGGAGCCGGCGGCCTGGCCCTACTGGCGCGCCTCTCGCCCACGAGCGGCTACCTCGACCTGCTGGCGCCGCTCGTGCTCATCGGCACGGGGATGGGTGGGGCCTTCGTGAGCGTCACGTCCTCGGCGGTGGCCGGGGTCCCCCAGGAGGACACCGGGGTGGCGTCCGCCCTGCTCAACGCCAGCCAGCAGATCGGCGGTTCGCTCGGTCTGGCCATCCTCACCGCGGTGGCGCCGGCCCGTTTCGACGCCGTCGCCCCCCGCGTCCCGACGCCGGCGGCCCTGGCTTCGGCCACCACCAGCTCGTATGCGTATGCCTTCATCGTCGGCGCCCTGCTGCTCGTGAGCGCGGCGGTCATCGGCGGGTTGCTGCTACGCCCGCGTCCTGCCGAGCCGCGTCCAGTCGTCGAGTCGGCCGTCACGCCGAGCCCGGCCGCCGTGGTTCGGCAGATGACCCGCTGCGGATGCCATGGATGACGTACCGCTGACCGTCCCGAAGGAGAGGCCATGAGCAAAGAGCAGAAACGTGCGCTGGACGCGGTCCTGAGCCAAGGCGGGCTCGATCTTCAAGCCGACGTCCCGACGTTGCGAGCCAGCTTCAACGAACTGATGGCCCGTATCCCGGTACCCGACGATGTCCAACAAAGACCGACGACCATCGGCGGGGTCGGCGCGATCGAGGTCACCATTCCCGGAGGCGGCGCCGACGCCGACGCCGACGCCGGGACCGACGGCGACGGCGTGATCCTCTACTTCCATGGCGGCGTCTATGTCATCGGCACGGCGACCGCGACCGTCCCCTTGGTCGCGGACCTCGCCCGGCGTACGGGCACCAGGGCCATCACCCTCGACTACCGACTCGCGCCGGAACACCCATATCCGGCCGCGGTCGCCGACGCGCAAGCTGCCTACCAGGGCCTACTGGACCAAGGTGTTGACGCGGACCAGATCGCTCTCGTGGGCGAGTCGGCCGGTGGTGGCCTGGCGGTCGCCACCCTGCTCGCCCTCCGAGACGCCGGCATCCCGCTGCCCTCCTGTGCGTTCTTGATGTCGCCGTACGCCGACCTCACGCTGTCAGGGGACTCGATTTCCGACCGGGAGGCGGTCGATCGCACCCTCACGCCCGAGGGTCTTCGTCTTCGCATCCCGGACTACGTCGCCGGTGCCGACGCCTCGGACCCGCTGATCAGCCCGGTCCTCGCGGACTTGATCGGCCTGCCCCCGCTGTTGATCCAGGTGGGATCGAACGAGATCCTGCTGAGCGACGCCCTCCGGCTGGCCGAGCGGGCGGCGACCGACGACGTGACGGTGACGCTCGACGTCACCGACGGGGTAGGGCACGTGTTCCAAGCGTTTGCGGCCATGCTCGATGAGGCCGACGCTGCGCTCGTCCGTGCGTCGGCATTCTTGAGGACAAACCTCGCTGCCACCGAGCGGCTCGGCGCCGCCTGATCGCCTTCGTGAGCGCTGGGCATCGAAGGCGCCTCGTCCCCGCGCCCGCCGGGGTCGACGTCGCCATGCGACGCCTGCTGCCAGCGAGTCCGGCGTTGGAACTCCGCGACGTCACGTTGGTCTCGACGACGATGTGTCGCGGCCCTCTCGAGCGCGTCGAGGATCAGGTCGACCCAACTAAGAGCTCCCAGACGATCTCGTCGACCGCTCAGTCGTGAGTTCGAGTGGCTGGAGGATGCGGTGGGGACTGAACAGCGCGCGGGTCACTCGGTCATCGCGTAGCGCCAACTCGGCTCCGGGTCCCGGTCGGATCTCGACGTCGCCCGCGTCAGGAACGACTCCGCATGTGGGGCATGCGCCCGCAGCGTCGAGATCGCTGCCGCACTCGGTGTGAGCAAATAGGCGGCGGCGACCGGCAGGTGGGGCTGCCTGCTGATCGCCCCATTCGGCTAGCGAGTGGAGAATCGGCCAGAGGCTCAGTCCTCGATCGGTCAAGAGGTATTCGTTCCGGCCGGGCCGGTATTCGCGTCGTTCGAGCATCCCTTCGGTCACGAGGCGGTCGAGTCGGTTGGTCAGCACGGCGCGGGGGATGTCGAGGTGGACCAGAAAGTCGTTGAAGCGGCTTACGCCGAGAAAGCAGTCGCGGATGACGAGGATCGTCCAGCGCTCGCCGACGAGCTCGAGCGCGCGAGCGATCGGGCAGTCCTGGAGCTCGTAGTCCTTTCCTAACGCCATGCCACAAATCTACAGCATCGGTCTTGTCATTGAACCGACCGCGGCGTACGGTTCAGTGAACAGACCGTCCCGAGTCCGTCGAGCGCACCGGGACACCGAAGGAGAGCTCTCGTGACGGCAACGATCAACGAAACGGTCCAACCAAAGGTCCGCTCCTACTCGGAGTGCCCAACCAAGATGGTGCGCGCCGCGAATGGCGTTGACTACGCGTTCCGCGAGCTCGGGGACGGAGCGATGCCCCTGATCCTGCTCCAGCACTTCCGCGGAAATCTCGACTACTGGGACCCCGCGCTGATCGACGCCCTTGCAGCTCGCCGGCGAGTGATTCTTTTCGACAACGCGGGTGTCGGCAGTTCGAGCGGAACGACGCCGAGCACCGTGACGCAGATGGCCCGAGACGCGATCGCATTCCTCGCGGTGATCGACCTCGATCAGGTGGACATCCTCGGGTTCTCGCTCGGCAGCTTCGTCGCGCAGGAGATGGCTCTGATCCGGCCCGCGCTCGTACGGAGAATGATTCTGGCCTCGTCGGCACCAGAAGGCGCGGCCGGGATGCACGGGTGGGCGCCCGAAGTGATCGACGCCGTCGGCAAGCTGGATCCCGATCCCGCCGGTTACCTGCGTGTGTTCTTCGCGGCGTCAACGGCCAGCCAACGTGCCGGCCAGGAGGTCTTGCAGCGCATGTTCTCCAGGACGACCGGTACCGACGAGCCGACGAACTGGCAGACCAAACAGCATCAGTACGACGCGGTGTGCGCGTGGGGCGAACCGAACCACGCGCTGCTCCAGCGTCTGAGCGCGATCGAGCAGCCCGTGTTCATCGCCAACGGTGACAGCGACCCGATGATCCTGCCCCGCTACTCGTACTTGCTGGCCGGACTGATCCCGCGCGCAAGCGTGAAGATCTACCCGGACGCCGCCCACGGGTTCTTGTTCCAGCACCACGTCGAGTTCGCCGCCGATGTCGACAGGTTCCTCGGCGAAGGTTCGGCGGGATCGTCCACGCCCGGTGAAGCCGTCGCGCGCGATCCGGAGGAAACAACATGATGGGTCGAAACAACATGATGGGTCGCAGACGCGCCTTCGTCGTCGGCGCGGTCCTCGGGTCGCTCGCGCTTGTCACTGCCGCATGTAGCAGTGGTGGTGGCCGGAGTGCGACTGCGTTGCCGACGGCCAGCACGTCCAGCCCTGCATCCGCGGCCACCATCGCGGTCGCGAGCAGCAGTCTCGGGGACGTCCTGGTCGACGCCCAGGGTCGCACGCTCTACCTCTTCGGCGCTGACAGAGGCACGAAGAGCGCTTGCTCGGGTGCGTGCGCGGTGAGCTGGCCGCCGCTCGTTACGAGCGGCACGCCCACGGTCGAGAACGGCGCCGCCACGTCACTGGTCGCTACCGCGACGCGTTCCGGGGGACAGAAGCAGGTCATCTACAACGGCCATCCGCTGTACCTCTTCGCCGGCGACCAGAAGGCCGGTGACACGAACGGTCAGGGTGTCGACGCGTTCGGCGCCAGCTGGTACGCGCTTACCTCTACCGGCAACCAGGTCACCACGACCCCACCGAGCACGGGCGGCGGCAATGGCTACTAGCGCACCAGCGCGATATCGACGAGCCGCTCGACCGACTGTCCTGATGATCTCCAAGGCCGAGCCGCTCACGGACCTGATCCTCCCTGCCGTCCACGCCACGAACTGACCCGCCAACACTCAGAAGGAGAC
>JAXDQG010000645.1:0-6616 GCA_034667945.1 Acidimicrobiia bacterium
GCGGGGCAGCCGCGCCGCTTCCGCCGGCAGGTCGCGCACGGTCAGCGCCGGATCATCGGTGCGGACGGTGCCCGCGCCGACCAGGACCGCGTCGCTCTCCGCCCGGAGCAGATGGGCGTCGGCCCGAGCAGCCGGCCCGGTGATCCACTGGCTGGTGCCGTCCGGCGCCGCGGTGCGGCCGTCAAGGGTGGCAGCCAGCTTGAGGACGACGAACGGGCGGCCGGTCCGGCGATGGTGAAGGTAGGGCCGAAGCTGCTCCTCCACGGCTTCCTGGCAGACGCCCGCCGTCACTTCGATGCCGGCCGCCCGCAGTCGCTCCATGCCGCGACCGGAAACCTTGGGATCGGGATCGGTGCAGCCGACCACTACGCGGGCCACCCCTGCCTCGATCAAGGCGTCGGCGCAGGGTGGCGTGCGACCGAAATGCGAGCACGGCTCCAGCGTGCTGTACACGGTGGAGCCGCGGGCTCGCTCGGCGCCGGCTGCGCGTAGGGCGACGATCTCGGCGTGCGGACCGGCCTGGCCGTCGGTGGCGCCGTCGAAGACGGCACCGTCGGTCGCTACCAGCGCTGCGCCCACCCAGGGGCGCGGTGACGTGGCGAGACGTTGGGTGGCAGCCGAGGCGATGGCCCGGCGCATCAGCCCGACATCATCACCGGCAGGCACATCGTCACTCACGCTTACATCATCACCGGGCACATCATCGCTCGCAGGCACATCGTCGCTCGCAGGCACATCGTCGTTCGCAGGCACTCAGTGCCGGGTCGGTTCGTCGGCCAGCAGCCGAATGGCGTGGGGCAGGATGTCGAGAACCGCGTCGAGGGACTCGACCGCGCCCGCCGGTGAACCCGGGGTGTTGAGCACCAGCGCCGAGCCGATGGTGCCGGCGATGCCCCGAGAGAGGCGGCCGAGACCGCGCGGAGCTGCCAGGCGCATCGCCTCGGCCAGACCAGGAGCCTCACGATCAATGATCTGGCGTGTCGCCTCCGGCGTCAGGTCGCGTGGGCCGAAGCCGGTGCCCCCCGTCGTCACGATCACGCCGGTGAAATCCGCCGCCATCTCGGCCAGGGCGGCGCTGACCGGTTCGACACCATCGGGCACCGCTCGCCGGTCGACCACTGCATAACCGGCCTCGACCAATCGCTCCGCCAGCGCTGCACCGGAACGATCCTCCCTGGTGCCATGGATCACCCCGTCGGACGCGGTCAGAACCTTGGCCGCCAGTCCATGGGTTTCTTGGTCGGCCATGCCCCTACCTTTCCGACACAGAAACAGCGCTGCCATCGCCGGCCGGCGCGACCAGCCGCAGAACGTACATCCCATCCGTACCGGCGGTCTGCGGAGCGAGCAGGGCTCCCCTGCCCTCGATCGTCCAGGGCTGGCCCGGGTCCGGGGCGGCTACGAGGTCCGGCCGTTTGTCGGCCAGCCAACGATCGATCTCGACGGTCTCCGCCCGGGTGACGGTGCAGACGCTGTAGACCAGCATCCCGCCCGGCGCCAGGAGCTCTACGGCGGCGGCGAGCAGCTCGCGCTGCAACTCGGCGAGGCGCGGGACAGCCTCCGGCTCGATCCGCCAGCGGGCATCTGGCCGGCGGCGGAGCGCCCCGAGACCGCTGCAGGGTGCATCGACCAGCACCCGATCGAAGGACCCGGGCCGAAGCGGCGGGTGACGACCGTCGGCAACCATCGGCAAGACCCTCGACAGACCCAGGTTCCCTCGATTGGCCTCGACCAGGTGGACACGCGCAGGGCGTAGGTCGACGGCCGCCACGATGCCGGCACCCGCCGCGGCCATCGCCGTCGCCTTGCCACCCGGCGCCGCGCACAGGTCGGCCACCCGTTGACCAGCCTGGACCTCGACGAGGTCGGCGACCCACTGCGATGCCAGATCCTGCACGTAACCGTCGGAGCGTTCGGTCACCGCGGCCGGGTGGTTCATCGCCTCGAGCGCTTCGAGGCCGCCGGGCTCGCCCAGATCGGCGGTGAGCTGCTCGACCACCCAATCTGGATACGACAAGCGCGTCCCCTCGTCGGGCCACGCCGGGTGGAGCTGCGAGTCCGCTGTCTGGGCAGCGAGGCGGCGCAGCACCGCGTTGACCAGCGTGCGGGATCGGCCGGACACCGCCGCGACGGTGGCTGCGACTGCGGCGTGTGGCGGGGTCCCGAGCACGATGAGCTGGTAGGCACCCACACGAAGCGCGGCACGCGTGGCGGTATCGACGGGGCGCAGCAGGTAGGCGTCGAGCCGGTGGTCGAGCATGCGGCGGAGGCGGGTGACGCCGTAGACCAGCTCGGTGACGAGGTGGCGGTCCGCATCGCCGAGATCGGCCCGGTCGAGCAGGCGGGGAACAATGAGGTTGGCAAAGGCACCGTCACGCTCGATCCGGATGAGCGCCTCGATGGCGACGCGTCTCGAGGCTGCGCCCACCCGTGAGCGCCCGGTGCCGGCGGACTCTCGCCCGGCAGTCGGGGTCTTCGATGCACGGCCTTTCGTGGCCCGGCGAGGCTGATCAGAGCGTCTGGGGCGGTCGGGGGGCGTCACGATCCCAGTCGCTCCCCCGCGTGGGGTCGGACACCGTTCAGCCAGGCGGCCGCCGGCTGGCGGCCCTTGCCCTCGGGCTGCACCTCCACCAGCTCGAGCTTGTCCAAGCCGGTGCTCACCCGCAACCCCTGGAGTGTGCCGGGAGGACCCGCGTCGGCGGCAGGGGCCTCTTCGGCCAACCGCGCCCGCCATACGAGCAACCGTCGACCGCGAAAGGTCGTCCAGGCCCGTCCGAGTCGAACGACCCGGAACAGCTCCACCGCGGGCCGGGCCCAGTCGAGCTGGAGCTCAGCCGGCTCGATCTTGGCAGCATAGGTGGGCTCCCCCTGTTGGGGCTCGGGCGGTCCGAAACCGTCGCGCAGCGCTTCGAGCAGCAGGCCGGTGCCGGCGGTGACCAGCCGCGACCGCAGCTCGTCGAGCGTCTCGTCATTGCCGATCCCGAGCTCGGTCTTCCGGTAGACACCACCGGTATCGAGCGTTTCCTCGAGTGCCATCAGACTCACACCCGTGCGCTCGTCGCCGGCCAGGATGGCCCGCTCGACGGGCGCGGCGCCCCGCCACCGAGGCAGCAGGGAGAAGTGGAGGTTCACCATAGCCAGGCGTTCGAGGACGGGCGGCTTGATCAGCCTCCCGAAGGCCACCACCACGCCCAGGTCCGCCCCGACATCCAGTACGTCCTCGACACGGTCCGTGACCGGCAGCCCGAGTCGCAGTGCGGCCGCCTTGACCGGGCTGGGCGTCGGCTGGCCGCGCCGGCCCCGGCGGACATCTGGCCTGCTCACGACCATCACCACGTCGTGACCCGCGGCCACGAGGGCCTCCAGTGGCGGAATGGCGAGCTCAGGAGAGCCCAGATAGGCGAGACGTCGGGGGTGCTCGGGCGGCAGCTTCACGGCCGGTCCAGAGTAGCGTTGGCCCCGGTGGCGCCTACCGAGCACTACTTCACCGCCGAGCCCGCCGTGGCGTCCACCCCTCGGTCGGTCGAGCTGATGCTGCCCGATATGCGGGCTCGTCTCACCACGGATCGTGGAGTCTTCTCGCCCGACCACGTCGACCCAGGCACGAAGCTGCTCCTGTTGGACGCGCCCCCCGCCCCGGCGGACGGATGTCCAACCTTGGTCGACCTCGGTTGCGGTTACGGTCCGGTGGCCGTCACGTTGGCAATTCGGCGCCCACAGGCGACAGTCTGGGCCGTGGACGTGAACCGGCGAGCACTCGAGTTGTGTCGAGCCAACGCCGAGGCGGCCGGGCTCTGCAACATCACGACAGCGTCGCCCGAGCAGCTACCCGAGGACCTGGTTGTTGACGCCATCTACAGCAACCCGCCGATCCGGATCGGTAAGCCGGCCCTTCACGAGCTGCTGTCGACCTGGATGAATCGCTTACGGCCCGGCGGCCGCATGCTGTTGGTCGTGCACAAGCACCTGGGCGCCGACTCGCTGCACCGGTGGCTGGCGGACGAGGCCGGGCCGACCAGCCGGCTGCTGTCCCGTTCGGGCTATCGACTGCTCGAGACGGTGAGGCCTTCGGCGTGAGCAGCCCTCGTAAGTCCTTCACGCCGACCGAGCTCAAAAGGCTGCACCGGACCTGGCGCCGGCGGACCGAGGGCCGACTGGCCCTCGTTCTCGACGGAGTGCAGAACCCTTTCAACCTCGGATCCATCGCCCGGACCGCGGCTGCGTTCCGGGTTGATGCGGCCTGGCTGGTCGGCGTCGCCCAGGGTCTCGGGGGTCCGAAGGTGCAGAAGACCGCCATGGGCTCGGATCGCTTCGTCAAGTGGTACGAGGCGGAGACAATCGGCCAGGCGTTACGAGAAGCACGCGACGACGGCTATCGCCTCATGGGCGTGGAACTCGGCACGGGTGGGCGGCCGCTGTTCGAGCTGGACCTCCGCGGCGACATCTGCCTGGTGGTGGGTCACGAAGAGCGAGGGTTGTCGACTGCCGCGCTGGCCGCGTGCGAGGCCCTCGGTTTCGTGCCGCTCTTGGGAAAGGTCGGCTCCCTCAACGTCGCTACGGCGTGTGGCATCGCGCTCTACGAGGTGCGCCGCCAGGAGTGGAGCGCTCCGGACCCGGGACCGGGCCAGGCCGGCACGCCAGCTGGCTGACGTCACGGCGCAGGCCCGCCCGGTGAGCCCCCGGGTAGGGATCAGGCCCCGCCGGCGGCCTGGATGTTCTGCTGGATCCGATCGAGGTCGGCATTCAGGCGCTCGAGCTGGTCCCGCAGGCTGACGAGCGTGGCGTGCGTCTGCGGCCAGGTCTCGCCGAACTGCCTGGCCAGAGGACCATCCCAGTTGGCGGTGTCGGACAGGACGTCGCCTTCACGCTTCAGCGAGGTGACCTGTTCGAGCAGACCGCCGTTGATCACCCCCCGCATGCGGCCAATGGCCTCGATGGCCTGGGGTGTGGACTTGATCGTGGCGCTCACGGTGGGCTCCTGAAGTAGTAGGAAGGAGTGAATGAAACTCAATGAAAGTTACTGAAAGGACAATCAGTCTGACAAGTGCAACGTCGGGTTGGCCGGGTCGACCGCGGCGGTCTGCACGTACTCCACGCGGCTTCCGTCGACGAGATAGCCACGACCGGCCGACAACGCGGCGGGGGGCCGACGTGGCAGGCGAACGCCCATGACGTCGCCGTCCGCCTCGGCGTCGGGCTGCAGGAGCAACCCAAGTCGGGACGGCCGCAATCGCCGCAGCCAGCTCCCGTACTGGCTGCGTACCGCGTCGTTGCGGGCCGCAGCCACCACCAGCACATCGGGCCGGCGCGCCTCGATCCATTGCGTGAGCAAGCCCGAAGGGTCCTCGACGGTTTCGGCGTCGTCGACCAGGATGGCCGTCGGCCCCCGCTCCACCCAGCCGGCGAGCGCGCCGAGCTCGTCGGGGGCCAGCCGACCCGCCAGCTCCTCGCAGCCCAGCGGGGACCGGCGAGGGGTCACGGCGACCAGGGCGAGGTCGGGCCGACAGTGCCGCAAGGCGACGGCTACCGCCCGCAACGTCATGGATCGACCGGACCGTGCCGGGCCGGTGATGAGCACATGGTCGCCACCGTGGATGGTCCAGCCGGTGGGGGCCAGGTCCGAGGAGCGAAGGCCAATGGGCAGCCGCCACGGCTCACCGCCGGCTGGGGACACTCCAATGAGCAGTTCGTGGATGTCCAATCGGGCCGGCAGCCTGCCGAGGGATCGGGGACCGAGCGCTGCGTGGGCGGACCAGCGGCGAACGTTCACCCCGACCGCGTCGGCCAGGTCGACGCCCTCGCCGGGCAACGCCACTTGAATGGCCAGGCCGGCACCCGCCTCCACGCCCCGCCCGGGGGGACGCTCGCGGATTCCGGCGCCGAGACCACCGGGCACCCGGCCGCTGCGTGCTGCTGCCGGCCCGTCTTCCCACCCGAGCACGAGGCGCTGCGTCATCGTGGCGTCAATCCGAGGACGGACCGCGCCGGAGCGGTCGGCTGCGATCACGGCCCGCAGTCCTACCTCGGGCCCCTCGCGGATCACCCGCGCAAGCTCCTCGCCGAGGGTCAAGTGGCCAGGCCGCTCCAACTCGGCCTGGAGTGCCGACCAGCCATCGATGAGCAAGACGACGTCGGGCCGGTCGCCCCGAGCCTGAGGATCCAAGGATCGGCGGAGATCCAACTCGTCGCGGAGACGATGGATCAGCCGGACGAGCCGTTCATCGTCGCCCAGTCGCACGACGCCACCGCAGTGGGGAAGGTCGCCGAGCGGCTCGAGGGCGCCGCCGGCGCCGTCCACGACGTAGAGCTGGACGCGCCCAGGCGAGAGGTCTTTGGTCAGCGACACTGCCGCCGTCGCAAGAGCTGTGGTGGTGCCACTGCCCACCGGTCCGACGATCAGGAGGTTGCCGTCGGTGCGGTGCCATCCGCCCACGTACTGCCGTTGACGGTCAGGATCGTCGACCACAAAGAGCTTCACCAGGTCAGCCGCCTCCCGGGACGGGTCCAAGGGCTGGGCGTACGCGTCCAGGTCGGCGAGGAGCAGCGCCGACGGCAGAGCTGGCGGCCACGGCGTGCGGGGCGGCGGGATGTGCAGCGCGGCAGCGGCCTGCACGGC
>JAXDQG010000646.1:0-3338 GCA_034667945.1 Acidimicrobiia bacterium
TGACCGCGGCGGCCGCTCGATCGTGCTTGCCGACGCCCAGCTCGAGCGTGCCGTTGACCACCCGCCCGACCTCGAGCCCGAGAATTTCGGCCATCACCACGCCGTGTTCGACGACCAGGTCGGCACCCGCCTCGCAGAGCGGCTCCACCGCGGCCAGATCAGCGCCGGACGGCTCGACGATCGGGGCGAAGGGCTCGGGCTCGGCTAGAGCGGTATCGGCGCCCTCCACCTGCCACACCCGCGGCGCGGGCTGGAAGTAGGCGGCGCGACGGGCGACGATCCCGGCACCCGGTCCCTCGACCAGCAGATGGACGTCCCCGGGCACGCCCGCCTTGGCCGCCCAGGCAAGCGCGGGGCCGAGGCCGCCGCCAGGATCGCCCCCTCTCGGGGTGGGAACCAGGACCACGGCGTCCGTGCCGTCGTGCAGAGCCGCGCCGCCGGCCAGCGAGGCCTCGGTCCACTCCCGATCACCGAGCAGCTTGCGGGCCAACGCCCGCGCCTTGATGCCGACGAGGCGGGCCCGCTGGGTCTCCTGGAGGCGGGAGTCGACCTGGCTCACGTCGAAGGTGCCTTGGCGATCTCCGAGAGGAACTCGTCGTTGGAGCGGAAGGTCTTCATCCGATCGATCAACAGTTCCAGACCGGCGTTGTTCTCGGCGAGCCCGGACAGCACGCGGCGCAGCTTCCACACCATCTGCAGCTGCTTGCGTTCGAACAAAAGCTCTTCGTGCCGGGTGGACGAGGCGTCCACATCGATGGCCGGGTAGATCCGCTTCTCAGCCATCCGACGGTCCAGGCGCAGCTCCATGTTTCCGGTGCCCTTGAACTCTTCGAAGATGACCTCGTCCATCTTCGATCCCGTCTCGACCAGGGCGGTCGCCAGGATCGTGAGCGAGCCACCTTCCTCGACGTTCCGGGCCGCACCGAAGAACTTCTTCGGTGGGTAGAGCGCACCGGTGTCGATGCCGCCGGACATGATGCGCCCGGTTGCGGGAGCCGCGAGGTTGTAGGCCCGCGCCAACCGGGTGATGCCATCGAGGATGATGACCACATCCTCGCCCATCTCCACCATCCGCTTGGCCCGTTCGATGGTGAGCTCCGCCACTGCGGTGTGCTCGTCGGAGGGTCGGTCGAACGTGGATGCGACCACTTCGCCACGCACCGAGCGGCGCATGTCGGTGACCTCTTCCGGGCGCTCGTCGACCAACAGCACGATGAGCTTCACCTCGGGGTTGTTGGCCTCGATCGACTGTGCGATCTGCTTCATGATCGTGGTCTTGCCGGCCTTGGGCGGAGACACGATGAGGCCGCGCTGGCCTTTACCTATCGGCGCGATCAAGTCGATGATTCGCGCCGTCATGTTGGTTGGATCGTGGCGCAACTCCAGCGGCAGCTTCTCGTCGGGGAAGAGCGGCGTCAGGTCCTCGAAACGGGGTCGGCTGCGAGCGCGTTCGGGGTCCTCACCATTGATCCGATCGACCCGGAGGAGGGCGGGATTCTTCTCGCCCCGACCGGCCGGGCGACTGGAGCCGCTGATGTGGTCGCCCTTGCGCAGCGAGAACTGCCGCACGAATTTCGAGGGCACGTAGACGTCTTCTTTGGAGGGAAGAAGACCCCGCACCCGCAGGAAGCCATAACCTTCCTCGCGCAGATCGAGATAGCCCGTGACCGGCACCGGTTCGAGCGACGGATCCTCGACAGCTGGCCGTTGCACCCCCTGAGTGGCATCGCGCTCGCGCCGATCGTCCCGATCGCGCCGTTCCTCGCGCTCGGGACGGTCGACCCGATCTGGCCGCTCCATGCGCTCGTCGGGGCGACCGCGGTCCTTGCCGCGGCGACGACGCCGCCGACTACCGGTTTCCGACTGCGGGTCGACATCCACCGTGCGAGCGCCGGGCTGCTGGGCCGGGTCGCGTCCGGGCCGCGCCGCCTGACCGTTGCCGCCCTGGTCAGCGTCATCGCCGACGTCGACCCGGCGACCGCCATTGTCGGACCGCTCGCCCCGGCCGGCGGCCTCACCACGCTCGGACCGTCCGGGACGGCCGCCGTGCAGAGGCACGTCGTCGAAATCGTCGTCGAGACCCGGCCCCTGCTCGCCCGGATCGAACACGAACCGTGCCGGGGACGATCGGGTGCCACTACCTTCGCGGGCCGGACCGGCCTCTCCCGCGCCGGACGACCGCGCCGCGGAGGTGGCCTCGCCCGACGAGACGGAGGCCGCCAACTCGGGCTCTCCGCTTCTCGACGAGGGCGTGGCGACCTGGCCGTTCTCGCTGGACTCGCTGCTTGCGGAGACAGCAGCCTCCGATGTCGTGGCTGTCGACGGCGTCGCGACCGCCGAAGGTGTCGCGAGTGTCGAGGGTGTCGACATCGTCGAGGATGCCGCGGCCGTTGCCGGCGCCGACACGGTCGCCGCTTCGCTGAACAGGGAGGACTCGGGCTGGGGAGCAATTGGCTCGGACTCGCGCTGGCCGCGTCTCGCCCCGCCTTCAGCGGTGCCGGGGCCGCCCGAGGACGCGGCTGCTCCTCGACTTGTCGTGCCCGGGCCGGTGGATGCCGCGGGCGGCATGGGCGAGGGCACGCCGGCCAGCCCCATGATCATCTCGATGATCTGGTCTTTGCGGGCACGGGAAGAAGGCTTCCCACCCATTGCCTTGGCGATCGCTTGGAGCTGCTCGCGATCTTTCTTCTGCAGCGCCGTTCGCTCCAGCTCGTGGGCGTCAACGCTCACACAGGCCTCTTTCTCCCCCGACGTCGCAATCATCCCGGCGAAAAGCTGCATGCCGGCGGGTACGCAGGGTGGACTTACCTCTCAGGGAACGGGACACGGCCGGATGGTCGGAATGTGCAAGAGGACCGCTCAGCGAAAAGCTCAAAGAAGTAAGAAACCCTGCGAGGAAATGGGCGGCTGCTCCGACCCCTCGCGTTCAGACTTCCCAGCGGACCGGTTGTCCAGGTACCGAACGGCATCGAACCGGTAGGAGAATGCTAGCCATACCCAGACGCGTCGGCAACAACCCGGCAAATGGGCGATGTCCCCGCACCAGGAAAGGTCGGTAGGCAGGCCCGGCCCAAACGCCCCGGTGCGTCGAATGCCGGGGCGCGTCGATGCGGTGGGCCGGTCAGAGCCCTTGGACGAGTTGGCCCATGAGCGAGTGGGCCGGGACCGCCGGACAGTGGGCGGTCGCCGCCTCTGTGTAGTGCCCGCCCGGACCGGGCCTCGTCGAGTCGACGAGGAGGTAGGGAACGCTCTCGCTGGTGTGCGTTCGGAGGTGGAGCGGCGTGGCGTGATCGGGCAGCAGCAGCATCCGCCAGGGACCAAGCTGATCCAGCCCGGCG
>JAXDQG010000647.1:0-3963 GCA_034667945.1 Acidimicrobiia bacterium
GACGGGTGACCGAGGCAAGCCACGACGGCATCACGGCCACCATCAATGCCGTGCTCGACCGCGGCGGCGCCGTTTGGTGAGGGCAGCGGTCGCGTCTCGCGGCTCAGGTGCGCGCTCGTGAGGCGGCCCGCCAGCCCTCCATCATCCCGTGGAGATGCGCCGTCGCCAGTTCGATGTCGTAGTACTTGCGCTGCCCTGCTCGTGACTCGGCTGCCAGCGTGCCGCACCGGTGCACCTGTTCGAAGTCGCCGTAGGGGAACTTGTAGTGCGCCTTGGTGTCGGGGTCGGCTTCGTCGTCGAGGCCCAGGTACCACACGCCGTATTCGTCGTAGCCGTGCTCCTCGATGAACCGGTTCTCGTCCGCGGCTTTTGGTTGGTGCTCGCTCCAATCGTCACGGCCATCGAAGACGAAGCGCCCCTCGCTGACCAATGACTTCGCGTGGTCGAAGGCGCGGTTGTTGAGCTTCACTGCCATGGTCTGCGGCCTCCTTGGGAACTGCGGCTGGAGGTGCCTACCCCTCTCGGGCGCATCGCCGGCACAGCATGTGCCTATCTCGGACCTCTAGCGCCCGCCTTCCCGTGAATACGTAAGCGCTACGTCCGGAGGAACGCGGGTGTCGGGGAGAGCGCGGGGTCCGGGGGGAAGGCGGCGTCCCGGGGGGAAGGGCGGCGTCTGAGTCAGGCGTCCGACCGCGCGCAAGCCTGATGCTTGGCGGTACGGTCGTCAGCGCATTGCCCCACGTCACGTGATACGGCCGGAGGCCTCGCTTGACCAAGGTGCTGATCATCGACGACGAGGCCCGCTTCCTCCGGGCTCTGGCCATCAGTCTCGGCGCCCATGGCTACGAGGTCGAGACGGCCACGACCGGAGCCAGCGGTCTCGACGCTGCCGCCCACGGTCATCCCGACGTCATCGTGCTCGACCTCGGGCTGCCCGGCATGGACGGCCTCGAGGTGGTGGCGGCCTTGCGCGGGTGGACGGACGTGCCGGTCATCGTGCTGTCCGCTCGGCACAGTGAGACCACCAAGGTCGACGCGCTCGACGCCGGTGCCGACGACTACGTGACCAAGCCGTTCGGCATGGCCGAGCTGCTCGCCCGCCTGCGCGCGGCGGTCCGCCGGGGCCGTCCCGCCGAGGACGAGCCATTGGTCGTGACCGCCGACTTCACTATCGACCTCGCCAGCAAGCGCGTCACCCGGGCCATGGGTGAGGAGGTCCGGCTCACCCGCACCGAATGGCACGTGGTGGAAGTGCTCGTTCGAAACCGGGGCAAGCTCGTGTCGCAGCGGCAGTTGCTCAAGGAGGCGTGGGGCCCGCAGTACGAGACCGAGACCGAGTACCTGCGCAGCTATCTCGCCGCCCTCCGGCGCAAGCTCGAGCCGGTGCCGTCACGGCCGAAGTACTTCCTCACCGAGCCCGGGATGGGTTACCGCTTCACCGGTTGATGAGGGTCGAGCACTGGCGATCGGTCGCTGAGCAGAGCATCGCGAGCTCCGGTCGGCGCGTGCAGAACGCGTGAGTTCTCGGCCGTCTCGCGTAAAGGTCGCGTTAGTACGCCTGCTCGGAGCCCCACATGGGGCTACATCTCGGGATATGACCCTGAAGGACTCGGATCGAGCGGGTCCGATCGCCATCGGTGCCCTTGTCCCGCTTGCCGTCGGAGCGTCGCTCGTCGGCTTTCGGAGCGACCTGCGGCCCGATGTGACCGTGCTCGTGTTGGCGTTGACGGTTGTGTTCGGTGCGGTCGTCGGCGGAACCCTGGGCGGAACGACCGCGGCGTTCAGCGCGGCCGCCACGTTCGACTTCTTCTACACCGTGCCGTACCGATCGCTGAAGATCAGCGACTGGCGCGACATCATGTCGACCCTTCTCCTACTGCTGGTGGGTCTCGCCGTTGGTCAGCTGCGGGCGTTCGCCGACCGCCGATCCGGTGACGCCCGGGCCGGCCGGCTCGTGGGCGGCGGGCTGTCACGAGTCGTCGGTGTGGCCGCGACCAGTGTTCCCGAGGACGTCGAATCGGCCGTCCGGGCAGAGCTGCTCAATGTTCTGCGGCTGCAGGAGTGCTGGTTCTCGACCACCCTCCGACCCGGGCTGCCGATACTGCCCCGAAGCGGTCACATCGAGGCCGAAGTTCTCGTCGAGCGGGAAGACGGCTACGCCTTGCCGGCCACCGGCGTCCAGCTGGCGGTTCAGCATGCCGGCCGCATCCTCGGCTATTTGGTTTGCCTTCCGGGGCCGGGTACCGGTGTCTCGCTGGAGCGTCGCCGGCTGGCCGTGGCCATCGCCGACGTGCTCGGGCTGGCCCTCGCCAAGGAGCAGCCGTCCAAGGTCCGCTCCCCGGGTTCGGGATAGGACGTTTGCGCCGACCATCCGCTTTAGCGGAGAGGGCCGAGCGACGGGAACCCAGTTTTGATGGAGCACGGAGGCGTCGGGAGGCCCTATCCGCCCGTGTCCTGAGTGTCTTACGCCAAGCGCCGGGCCTTGAAGGCCCGTACACCGCGCCTCGGAAGGGCGGTCATGCGGGCTACCACCGGTGCCGCGATCGACTTGTCGATCTCGTGTCCGGCGGCTGCCGCCGTGGCCAGCGCCCCGGAGGCGTTCGGCACGCCCTTGCCGTGGAAGCAGGCCAGCGCGAGGCGAGCCCGAGCCGCGAGCTGCCAGCCCGCCAACTCGACGCCGATCCACGGCCCGACGTCGTCGACCGCCATGCGGACGACCACGCCTTGCAGTTCGAGGGGAGCATCGCGGAGCCCCACGGTCATGGTGACGTCCGCCCCCAGCCCGACGGCGTCATGGCTGGTTCGCACCCGCACGCCGGTCAACGACACGTCAGCGGTGCGGGCGCCGCGCCGGGTCAGGAGCTGCTCCTGGACCGACACAGCCAGGTCGACCGGCACGTCGATGGCCAGGCGGTAGCTGGCCCGCCGCTCGGCGCCATACGTCTCCGCCCAGAACCGGCTGCAGGCAGCCGCGAGCAGGGCGCCCAGCAGTCCGAGCCAGACGGCGGACACCGCCAGCGCGCCCAATCCCTGGGGTGCGCCGAGCAACCCGCAGCTGCGGAGCAGGACCACGAAGAACGTGCCGTAAACGATTGCGGTCAGGCCCCACAGCACGCGGGGGACTCGGGCGCCGGTGCGCTGAGCGTCAGCCATGCGGCCCTTCGGCGTGACGACGAACTTCTCCTCCCGTCGAGTGACCAGCCACCAGGCCGCCGACAGGCTGGCCGGGGTGCGCACCAACTGGAGCACCACACTGGCCAGGGGGCGGGCCCGGTTGCGGGACAGCTGGGCGTTGGCGACCAATCGCACGCCGGTGACCACTGCAGCCGCGATGGCCCAGACCGGGAAGGGGGCGTCGACCAGCGGGCGACTGGCCAGCACCAACGCGGTTGGGATGGCGAAGTAGGAGAGCGTGACCAGGCCCTCCAGCCACCACAGGATGGAGTTCAGGTAGCTGACCCGCTGACGCCAGTTGAGGCCGGGGTTTCGCCACAGCTTCTCGCGCACGAGGATCTGGAACGATCCCAGTGCCCACCGACGCCGCTGCACGACGTATTGCATGGCGGTCTGCGGGGCGAGACCGACCGCCAGCACTTCGGCGTGGTAGCGCACCCGCCAACCTGCGCCCACCAGCTTGATGGTGGTGTGCATGTCCTCAGTGATCGTGTCGGTCGCCACACCACCAACGCCGGCCAGGGCAGAGGTGCGCACCAGACCGCCCGATCCGCACCAGAACGTCGAGCCTGAGCGGTCCTTGGCCCGCTGAATCACGTGGAAGAACATGTCCTGCTCGCCTGGCAGGCCCTCGTCGCCGTGCTGCGTGCCGAGGTGGTGCTCGAAGCTCGGGATGTTGTAGAAGGCCTGCGGCACCTGCACCAGGGCCACGCCCGGATCCGCCAGGTAGGGGCCGGTTTTCTCGAGGATCTGCGGCATGGGCACGTGGTCGCAGTCGAGCACCAGCAC
>JAXDQG010000648.1:0-4693 GCA_034667945.1 Acidimicrobiia bacterium
TGCTGTCCGACAACGACCTCGACCCGACCGCGGTGGTGCCGCTGTGCTCGGGACTGGGCGATCTCGAGTCGGCCATGCCGCCGGTCGCCCTCTTCGACGTAGCCCGGGCCGCTCTCCGCCATTCCGATCTCGCCGCCGCGCTGGAAGCCGACGGGGCCGAAGCAGTCCTGCCGAGGCTTCCGGCCTGGCCGGCCTTCGTCCGGGTGCTCGACCGATTCTTGGAGGTCTACGGGTATCGGGGCCAGGGCGAGGTCGACCCGACCAATGCCGACTGGTCGGAGGAGCCGCTGTTCGTGTTGTCGCAGGTCCGGTCCATGCTGCCGCTGGGCGACGAGGACGCACCGAAGGCGCAAGTTCGACAGGCCACCGCTCGCCGTCGAGCCTTCGAGAAGACCGTGCGTCGCAAGCTGCCCACGCTCCGCCGGCCCCTCTTCGACTCGCTGACTGATCAAGCCCAGCACTTCACCCGGCTCCGCGAGCTGTCCAAGGCAACGTGGGTGATGGGTATGCGTCGGGCACGAACCCCATACCTGGCCATGGCCCGGGGCCTGGCGCGCCGCGGGGCGATCGCCCAATACGACGACCTGCGATTCCTCGTCCAGTCGGAGGTGAAGTCGCTCTGCGCCGGGCGGGCTTTTGCCGAGGCGGCCAACGTCGTGGACGAGCGCCGCCGGACGTTCCTGCGGGCCCAGCGCTACGACGTGCCCGACCATTGGGTGGGCGTGCCGAAGGCACGACGTCGACCACCGCCGAAGCCCAGCGAGGTGCTCTCCGGCCTGGGCGTGTCCGCCGGCTCAGGACCGGTCACAGGGATGGTCCGCATCGTCCCCAGCGCCGAGGCCGGGTTCGCCCGCGATGTCGCTCGCGGCGAGATCCTGGTGGCGCCCTTCACTGATGCGCCCTGGACGCCGCTGTTCATCCCGGCAGGCGCCGTGATCGTGGAGACCGGCGGGGTGCTCTCGCATGCGGCCACCGTGGCCCGCGAGTTCGCGGTCCCGTGCGTGGTGATGGTGAAAGACGCCACGCGGTTGCTGCACGACGGCGACACGGTGACGGTCGACGGGCGCACGGGCAGCGTCACCGTGGTGGGACGGGGCTGAGCGGTTTCCGTTGGTTTCGGGGCTCAGGCGAAGTTCGGGGGGCGCTTCTCGACGAAGGCGGCCACCCCTTCGCGACCGTCCGAGGTGTCGAAGAGCGTCAGGACCTCGTCCTTCTCGACTGCCAGGCCATCCGCCAGCGGCAGGTCCCGGGCTGCATCAGCGCATCGCTTGATGGCGGCGTAGGCGTCCACGGGGCCGTTGACGAAGTCGAGGGCCCAGCTGCGAGCGCCAGCCTCGGCCTCTGCGTCTTCCACCAGGCGCTCCACGATCCCCAATCGGAGGGCCTCCTCGCCGCTGGCCGAGCGCCCGGTGAGGAGAAGGTCCAGCGCGGCACCGCGGGGGACCATGCGCGGCAGCCGCTGGGTGCCCCCGGCGCCGGGCAACAGGCCCAGCCTCACCTCTGGGACGCCGAGCTTGGCCCGATGCGACGCCACGCGGAGGGTGCACGCCAGGGCGAGCTCGAGCCCGCCGCCCAATGCGAAGCCGTCAATGGCGGCGATGGTGATCCACCGTGCCACCTCGATCCGATCGAGCACGCTGCGGAGCCGATCGAGGTAGGCCTCGAACGTGGCGCGATCGAGCCCGGCGAGCAGCTTGAGATCGGCGCCGGCGGCGAAGAAGCCAGGGACCGTGGAGCGGACCACCACGACCTTCACCCCGGCGGCGTCGAAGGCGTCACAGGCGGCCGACAGCCCGTCGATCAGCTGGTAGCCGAGCGCGTTCGCCGGCGGGCGTTGCAGGGTCAGCACGCCGAGGCGTCCTTCCACCTCGTGCGTGGTGGGCGCACTGGGGGCGGCCGGCTGTGGCCGGTCAACGTTCTGGCTGGTCATCGATAGCTCGCGAACTCGCGGCCGAGGGCCTCGCGGGCGATGATGGCCTTCATGATGTGCGGCGTCCCGTCACCCACCTCGAGGCCCGAGACATCCCGCATGCGCTGGTCGAGTGGCAGCTCGGAGGAGTAGCCGATCCACCCGTGCAGGATCATCGAGGCATGGATGGCCTCCACCGAGCACTTCGGACCGAGCCATTTCGCCATGGCGGCCACCTGTGTCGGCGCCTCGCCGGCATCGCAGAGCTGCAGGGTCTCGTAGCCGAGATGCCGGGCGCAGCGCAGCATCGTCAGATGCTCGGCCAGCTCGAAGGAAACGCCCTCGCGCTTGGCCAACGGCTGGCCGAACGTGTGGCGAGACTTGACGTAGTCCATCGTCTCCTCCAGCGACTGCGAGGCTGCGCCGACGGACGCCAGGCATATGAGCGCCCGGTTGAAGTCGAGGGCCGTCATGGCGTGGACGAAGCCCGCTCCCTCTGCACCGATCTGGTTCTCGGCCGGCACCCGCACCTCATCGAAGTGCAACGAGCCTCGCTGGGTGAGCGTCGAGCAGGTCGAGGGGTAGACCTGCCGGCTGATGCCGGGCCGATCCAGCTCAACGAAGATCGTGGAGATGCCCCGGGCGCCCGGGCCGCCGGTGCGGGCAAAGACCACACAGGCGTCGGCCAGACCGGCGAACGTGATGGACGACTTCTCGCCGTTGAGCACGATCTCGTCGCCCTCGCGACGGGCGCTGGCGGACAGTGCCGCCGCGTCCGAACCCACGCCCGGCTCGGTCAGCCCGAAGGCGATAACCGCCTCACCGGAGGCAAGGGCAGGTAGCCAGCGCTCCTTGAGGCGATGCTCGGCCGGCCCGAGCAGCTCGGCGGCGATGGCAGCCAGCTGCGGGAAGTAGCAGACGTTGAAGTCCCCTCGGCCGAGCTCCTCGTTGATCACACCGAGCGAGACGAAGCTGCCGCCGGCACCGCCGTATTCGGCGGGGACCCGCACACCGAGCACGCCGAGATTGCCCAGGTCGACGATCCGCTCACGGGGGAACGGCCTGGTCTTCCAGAGGGGGTAATCGGGCAGGAGGCGTTGGGTGGCGTAGCGCCGCATGGCCTCGGCCAGGAGGCGGTCGTCGTCGGAGAGGAGCACTACGTCGTTTTAGCTGCGGATCCGACTTGCTGCGGATCCGACTAGCTGCGGATCGGACTAGCTGCGGATCGGACTAGCTGCGGATCCGATAGCTGCGGATCCGACGGCCGGCGCCACCCGGGCGGGACGGCGGAGCACGGCGGCCACTGCCGCGAGAACGACGAGGCCGCCCAAGCCCTGCATGGCCGTGAGCGGCTCGTCGTGGATCGGCCAGGCTGCGGCCACCGCGACGACGTTCATGGCCAGGAGATAGAGCGAGGAGCGTGAGGCCTGGATGAACCGGGTGACCCAACTCATGATCGCGTGGCCGGCAATGCCGACCGCGGCCGTGACGAACAGCAGGTAGAGCCAGTCGGCGCCGGTCAGGCTGCCCCAGTCGGAGCGGGCGGAGAAGGCCAGCGCCACCGGGGTGATCGTGATGGCCGAGAAGAGGATGGAGCCGCTCATCCACTCGAAAGCGGTGATCGAGCTGGTCGAGCGCACATGCCTCACGAGGAGGAAGTAACCCGTGAACGTCAACATGGCGGCAGTTGCCAGCACGACGCCCGACAGGCTGGTGTGCACCTTGCCTCCCGCGCCCAGCACGACGATGGCGGCGCCGCCGATGCCGACCACGGTCCACAGCAGATGCCAGCGGCTCGGGCGTTCGCCCAGGAGCCGACCGGAGGCCACGACGACGCCGGGCTGCAGGGCGTTGATCACCGACACGACGGCGATGCTGGCGTGGTGCAGGCTGCCGAACACGAAGGCCAGGTTCATGCCGAAGAGGGCGCCGGCCAGCCAGGTGCGCCGTAGCACGTCGGTGGTCAGACGGCCGCCGGTGGCGTAGGTCATCGCCAAGAGGATGGGCACAGAGATCCAGAACCGGATCGTGACCGTGACCAGCGGTGGGGCCGAGATCAGCTTGGAGACGGGAGGTCCGAGACCCCAGAGGACGATGACGAGCGCCAGGGCCACGCCCGGCAACCACGGAGCGGGGCTGCTCCCGGAGGGTGCACCGGCGGCTGTCGCAACCGACGGCATCGGGTCGCTGATGTCGCCGGCGACCCGCGAAACCGTCATCCGATGAACGGTAACCCAAGGGGTTCGGGCTTACCGATTCCGTGCTCGCCCCTGGGCATCCCGGCAGAATGGACGTCGATCAACGTTGGTTGTCACACCTCGCGAGTACGTTCGGCACGCATGGGAGGCCAGCCGAAGCCGGCGAGAGCGCAGCCGAAGAGAGCCAAGCCGACGGCTACGTCCAATTTCGGCGTGGGCAAGCGAGAGAACCATGACGCCTCGGGCTTCTACCGCCGTTTCGAGCCGCCCGAACTGGCGCTGCAGGACGATGACGTTGCCCCGCCCTGCGCCATTGCCAACCCCTTCATCCAGGGCGACTCCCGCCACATGGACGTGCTGGACGATGCGTCCGTCGCTCTCGTCGTCACCTCACCGCCGTACTTCGCAGGCAAGCAGTACGAAGAGGAGCTGTCCAGCGAAGGCGTGCCCAGCTCTTATGGCGAGTACCTGGGCCTGCTCGAGGAGGTCTTCCTCGAGTGCAAGCGGGTGCTCGAGCCGGGGGGCCGCATCGCGGTCAACGTGGCCAACCTCGGTCGCAAGCCCTACCGCAGCCTCTCGGCCGACG
>JAXDQG010000649.1:0-11594 GCA_034667945.1 Acidimicrobiia bacterium
GCCAAGGCTTTCCGGCGCGGACGGGTGTGGGAGCCGGACTCGTGGGCCGATTACGCCGGCGTCCCCGACGGCTGCGACCTCATCGTCTCGCATCTCGCGATGACGAAGACGGCCTCCGAGCTGCGGCCCTCCTTCGAGGAGGGCTACGCCCGCGACCTGGCCAGCGACCGGCCCGAGTAGATCCGTTTAGCGGAGAGGGCCGAGCGACGGGAAAAAAGACTTGATGGGGCACGGAGGCGTCGGGAGGCCCTATCCGCCCCTGTCCTAGGTGCGATCAACCGAAAACGGGTGAGACCCGGCCCGCTTCGGACCGGGTCTCACGCTCCCCCTGGCTAGAGGATCGGGGTTGGTACCCCTACGGGCGTCAGTCGAGCTCGGTTCCCCAGATGGAGATGAAGCTGACGCAGGCGCCGGGCTGGCCACCCAGGTTGTGGGTCAGGCCCAACGTCTTGTTGGTCTTGATCTGCCGCTCGGCCGGAGCCTCGCCGCGCAGCTGCAGCCAGCACTCGAACAGCATGCGGAGACCGGAAGCACCGATGGGATGGCCGAACGACTTCAGGCCGCCGTCGGGGTTGACGGGTAGTTCACCGTCGAGGTCGAACGTGCCGGAGAGGACTTCCTTCCAGCCCATGCCCCTGTCGGCGAAGCCGAGGTCTTCCATGAGGACCAGTTCGGTCGGCGTGAAGCAGTCATGCACTTCGGCCATGGCGATCTGGGCCCGAGGATCGGTCACGCCGGCCTGCTGGTAGGCATCGGCCGCACACTTGTCGACCTCGGTGAAGGTCGTGTAGTCGTACTCGGGATCCATCGGACCGAACGCCGGGCCGGCGGTGAAGGACAGCGCCTTCACGTACAGCGGCTTGTCGGTGTACTTGTGGGCGTCTTCGGCCCGCACGATGATGGCGCACGCCGAGCCGTCGGATACGCCCGAGCAGTCGAAGATGCCAAGGGGGCCGGCCACGAGCGGGCTGTTGCAGATGACGTCCTTGCCCACTTCCTTCTTGAACTGGGCCCGCGGGTTCAGAGCGCCGTTCTTGTGGTTCTTCCACGCGATACGGGTCATGACCTCCTTCATCTCTTCTTCGGACACGCCGTACTTGTTGCCGTAGGCGGGAGCGAGAAGCGAGAAGGTTGCCGGAGCGGTGATCTGCGGCTCGGTGCCGTCGGACGGCGGGCGAGAACCGGTGAGGCCGGAGAAGCCCGAGTCCTTCAGCTTCTCGACACCGACGGCCATCACCATGTCGTAGGCGCCCGATGCGACGGCGTAGCAGGCGTTGCGGAAGGCCTCGGAACCGGTGGCGCACATGTTCTCGAGACGGGTGACCGGCTTGTAGTCGATCTTCAGCGGGCGGGACAGCGTGAGACCGGATACGCCCGAGCCCATGGTGCCGAGCCAGAAGGCATCGATCTGCTCTTTCTTGATGCCGGAAGTGCGGAACGCCTCTTCGGTGGAATCGACGAGGAGGTCGTCGACGCTCTTGTCCCAGTGCTCACCAAAGGGCGTGCACCCCATGCCGACGATGGCGACCCTGTCCCTGATGCCGTTCGATGCCATACGTGACCCCTTCTCGGTGTCGAACTCGCGAGGCAGTCTACTTGACGGGTTGGTCGAGTCCAGATCGAGGGGTGTACATGTAGGCGTATGCCACGGATGCAGGTGTACCTGCCCGATGACCTCTACCGGCAGCTGAAGGACCGCAACCTGCCGGCGTCTGAGCTCCTGCAGCACGCGGTGCGGACCGAGCTGCGCCGACTGGAGCTACTCGAGGCGACTGACCGATACGTCACGGAATTGGCTGCGGAGGTCGGCGAGCCCACCCCCGCAGAG
Organism: Acidimicrobiia bacterium; assembly: GCA_034667945.1. Lineage (GTDB taxonomy): Bacteria > Actinomycetota > Acidimicrobiia > Acidimicrobiales > CAIXPF01 > JAXDQG01. The sequence continues at coordinate 1,829 of JAXDQG010000649.1, forward strand.
CGCGACCGGGCCGACGTGCTGAGCCGACGACTCACCCGACGTCCGAGCGGTCCGCGACGATGACGGCTGGCGGCTTTCCACCGCTGGCCGAGCTGGGAATTTCCAAGCGGGCGGACCGCCTGGTGCTCGACGGCGGCGGCGTGCGCAAACTGGCCGAGCGGACCAGCCGGGCACTCGCCTTGCTGCGCAGCCTGCGCGAACGCGACCTGTGTCCGGCCATCGTGCCCGCGGTCGTGCTGCCCGAATGCCTGACCGGTGACGCAGCCCAGGACGAGGCGGTCAATCGCTTTCTCGCCGGTTGCGACCTGCGCGAGGAGATCCCGGCCGCGATCGCACGGCGGGCGGCCTGGCTGCGCACCGCGGCAGGACGGGGCACCGCGTGCGACGCGGTGGTGGTAGCCATGGCGGAGCCCGGAGGAGCCATCTTGTCCGGGGGCCGCCGCGATCTCGAGGCGCTGGCCCTGTTCGCCGACGGCGTCATGGTGGAACGCGGCTAGAGGCTTGGTCCCTAGAGGCCCCGCGCCGCCGAGGGACGCGCGACGGGGGCCGCCGAACTGACGGCCCCCGTGGACAGCTCTGTTCTGGATCAGCTCAGCGGACCGGCCGGGCCTTCCAGAAGTAGTTGTGAATGCCGTCGGCCGTATAGAGCCGGCGGAAGGTCATCTCGACCCGCATGCCGATCTTCACCTCGGCCGGATCGACGTCGGTCATCTCGATCGGATAGCGGCCACCACCGTCGAAGTCGACCACCGCGGCGACCATGGGCGGCGACATCGAGAAGGCCAGGCGGTCGATGGTGAACGTGGCGATCGTGCCGGGCACATCCGCCATGGGCACGAGCTCCATGTCGTCGACTGCGCCACCCTTGAGCGACACCCGCTGCGGCGGGAGATGCACGGTGCCCGTCGAGCGGTCGCGCGAGCCGTAGAAGGCGTACTTCCACTTGTCGGAGCGATGCATCGGCGGACCGCCGGGACGGTCGGGATCGGGCCGGCGCGGGGGCTCGCGGGTGAGCATGCCTTTCCAGGTCAGGAACTTGGCGTAGTCGAGGCCGTCGTTGCCCTTTTCGAGCTGGGTCTGCGTCGGGCGCGCCGGCTGGTAGTTCGCAATGGCGTCAGTCGCCCGGAAGATGCCCACGTCGCAGCCGTCGGCGGCGTTGACCACCATGATCACCTGGCCGGGCTGTGCGGTTTCGAGCGCCGCCGCCAGCAGCACCCCGAAGTGGGCGGCACCCGAGTTGCCGACCGTGTTGTCCAGCGTGTCGACGTATTTGTCGGGAGCGACGCCCACGAACTTGGCGGCTGAGCGGACGGCACGGGCGGCCAGGCCGGTCATCACCACCCGATCGACGTCCTCGGGCTTGAGGCCGGTCTGCTCGTAGGCATCCCGAACCGCCTCTTCGATGACCGGTCCATAGGCGGTCTCGGCGAAGCGCTCTTCCCATTGCTTCGAGTAGTTGCTACCCACCGTCCGCCACCGGTCGAGGAACTCGGCGGTCGATGCCGCCCCGCCGAGCAGCTCGGCAATGACGGTTCCCTGGCTGTCGTCGCCGACCACGAAGGCGGCCGCGGCGTCGCCGTTGCTGGCCTCGTCGGTGCCCCCGGCCAGGCCGGTCCGGGTATCTGCCAGGACCACGAGAGCCGGGCCCCAGGCGTGGCCCAGCCCCGCGACCAGGGCGCCCATGCCGGAGCGGGCGGAACCGGTCATGTCATAGGCGCCGGCATTGGCCGGCAGATCGAGCGCGGCATGGACGGCGGTGGCGTTGTTCTTGTCCAGGTAGGCCGGATCGGTCGTGGCGAAGAAGAGCACACCGGGGACCACGCCGCCGGACGATCGCAGGGCGTTGCGGCCGGCTTCGACACCCATGGTCGTGGTGTCCTCGTCGTAGCTGGCGACGGCCCGGGTGCCCCGGCCACCGCCGGAGCCCAGGGTGGCGCCGATCTTCGACCGCTGGAGGCGGTTGTACGGGATGTAGGCCCCGGCTGAGATGATGCCGCGCACGCAGGTCCCCCTGGCTGGCAGAAGATTCACGGACGGCTCGGCAGGCTAGGCCCCGGGCCCGAGACGAAGCCAGCCCGCAGCAGCCCGCACGGCCCCTGTAGTCGGGATTGCGGTGGGATCTCGGAGAGCGCAGCGATAGGACCCTGCCGCGGCTGTTCAGAAGAGACCAGGGTCCAGATCCAGCAGGTAGCGCCCCAGTCGCTCGCTGACCCGGTCCTCGTGCGCGTTGATGTGGATGGGCATGGCCTGGAAATCGCGCTGACGACGCTCGAACCAGTGCCCCTCGCGCAGACCGTTGCCGCCCAGCAGCTTGCGGAGGTGCCCCATGGCGACCTCGCAGTCGGCCAGGGCCCGCACCGACGCCGACATCTGGCGCAGGTAATCGGCCTCGGTCGGGATTACGCCGGCCTCGACCCGGGCGTCGACCTCGGCGCAGCTGGCCAGCGTCGTGGATCGGGCAGCCATGGCTGCAATGGCAGCTCGTCCGAGGTTGAAGTGCACACCGGCCATCTGGGCCATGGGGCGTCCCATGATCGCCTTGCGACCGCCCACCTCGGCCACGGCGTCCTGCAGCGCGGCGTAGGTGACGCCGACGGCCATGGCGGCCAGCCACAGGTCCGAGAAGCCAACCCAGTCCTCCCGGTACCGGTGGCTGAGGACCTGCAGGTCGGGGTCGCGCAGCTTGCCGGCCCGATCGGCCGCCCACCACGAGGACCAACGATCGGCGGGCACGGCGACGCCGTCGTAGTACACGTCGTCGGTCGAGGACGCTCGGAGCGAGGCGCCGTCCCAGGTGGGCTCGATCCGAACGCCCGGCTGCGCCAGCTCGATCACCGAGAAGCGCAGATCGGGGGGGCTGCCGATCTTCCCGGTAGCCGGGTCGATCATGGCGAAGGCCACACCGGTCCAATCCGCGTAGCGGCTGCCCGATCCGAACGCGGCCGAGCCCTCCAGCACAAGGGTGTCACCCTCGTCGCGAGCATGAACCTTCGATCCGGCGCCGCCCGGGAAGCAGACCCAGCCGTGGGTTTCGACAATCCGTCCGAGCAGCTCGGCGTGGGCAGGGCCGAGTGCGCCACAGAAGAGATGGAACACGCACAGGTGGTTCCACAGGCACCAGGCGGTGGACGCACACGCCGCGGCAACCCCCTCCAACTCGAGCGCGATGCCGGCGACGGACTCCTCGAGCCCGCCCAGCTCCTTGGTGGCCGAGAGCACCATCAGATCCGAAGCCTTGATGGCCGAAATGACCTCGGCCGAGACGGTCCTCGTGCGGTCGGCCTCGGCGGCTTGCGCGCTGATGAGTGGCAACAACTCTGCGGCGCGAAGCGTGGTGGTTTGGGGCGCGAGCAGCTCGTGCGCCCGGCTGCTGGTCGTCATTCCCGGAGCCTCGCCCTCATTGGAGCGCCCGGTAGGCGCCACCGTCGACGTTCAGCGAAGCGCCGGTGATGAACTTCGCCGGCTCCGAGCACAGAAAAGCAGCGACCTTGCCGAAGTCCTCGGCGTCGCCGATCACTCCGACGGGGATCGCCTTGGTGGCGGCCTCGAGGTTGGCGTGACCCATGGCCCGGGTGCGATCGGTCAGGTGGTTGCCCGGCTGGATGGTGTTGACAGTCACGCCGTCGGGGGCAACCTCGAGCGCCACGGTCTTGAGGAAGCCGGTCACGCCGGCCCTCGACGTGTTGGACAGGATGAGCTGGGGAATCGGCTGGCGCACCGAGATGGAGGTGATGGCCACGACCCGGCCCCACTTCCGCTCCTGCATGAGCGGGATGGCGGCGTAGCACATGGCTACGGTGGAGGTGAGGTTCATGTCGAGCGCCGGGCGGAAGGCGTCGAGCTTGGTGGAGGCGAACGTGCCGGGGGGCGGGCCGCCGCAGTTGGCGATCAGAATGTCGATCTGACCCAACTCGGCCATGGCCTGCTCGATCCAGGCGGTGGCGCCTTCAGGCGTGGAAAGGTCGGCCACCATGCCGATGGCGTTGTTGGGTAGGGACTCAGCTGCTTCTCTCACCTTGTCCGGTCGCCGGCCGCAGAGAGCCACCTGCACGCCTGCCTCGGCCAGTGCGCGGGCTGTCCCGAGGCCAAGTCCAGCAGACCCTGCCGCCACTGCGGCCTTCCGTCCTGCAATACCCAGATCCATGAAAGCGGCAGGGTAGCGTGCCCCGATGATCGGCTGGGGCAGGATCGCGTTCGGCGCCGCGCTGACCGCACTGCTGGCCGCCGGCGGGCTCTTCGTCTTCGCCGGCCAGCGTCGGGGTCGAGTGGCCCTTCTCGCTGGGCTGGTCAGTGGCCTGGGGGCGGCCGGTTGGAACTCGGTGGTCCACGTGACCAGGGCGAGCGGATTCTTCGCCGAAGCGCCCTACCGGGCTTTTCCGATCAGCTGGCAGGACGGCGGGTCGGCCGTGGCCGCGGTGGCGGCCACCACGGTGGTTCTCGGCGCTGGCGTGCATCGGTCGGTCCGGGCCGCGCAGCTGGTGTTCTTCGGCGTGATGTGTGGGTTGGCCGCGCTGCTCGTCGACGTCTACTTCTACTGACAGCACGCCGCGCCGGCTGGGCGGAACCTCAGCTGTAGAAGGGGTTCTCGCCCTGCGCGTGGTCGGTGACATCAACCACGTCGTTCACTTCGGGAATCGCTTCCTTGATGGCCTGACGAATCCCGTTGGTGAGCGTCATGCGGCTCATCGCACATCCCTGGCAGCCGCCGCCCATCGTGAGGTACACGTCCGACGTCTCGTCCTTGACGCCCACCAGTGTGGCGAAGCCGCCATGGGCCGCCAGAGACGGGTTCACCGACTTCTCGAGCAGGACCTTGACCTTGTCGGCGATGGATCCCTCGAGCTCGAGATCGAGATCGGCCAGGGGGTTCGGCCGGTTGGGGTTACGGATCACCAGGCCGCCCTGCGCGGCGTTGGCGGGCAGGTCGAGCGTGGCGCCCCGCAGCTTCTCGACGGAGGCGGCCGGCACGATCACCGTCAGACCATCGGCCTCGACCACTGAATCGTCCGGCCCGGCATCGTCGACCGGATCGAGCGAGAGATCGTACTGATAGTCCACGCCGACGGCGCCCGTGACCTCGATGCGCAAACCCAGGGTCTCCGGGTCGGGCTCTGCGTCGCGGATGTCGAGCACCTTGCGCAATGCCTGCGGGGTCACCTCGATGATGACCTCTGCCTGGGATTCTGTTTCGGTGGTCGTCATGGTGACTCCGGCGAGCTCGGCAGGGACGCGGATTCGTCCTATGGAGATAGGAGAAATCGTAGCTGGTCCGCTGGCGCAAGCCTTGGGGTCCGCCAAGCCACCCCCGAGCTACTCCCTGGCCGCATCCCCGGCCGCCCGCCAATCCTGCCCTCCGCCCCAGACGTAGAGTCGCTCGCCGGTCAGATACCCGGCCTTCTCCGAGCAGAAGAACCGCACCACGTTGGCCACATCGACCGGCTGGCACACGCGGCCGAACGGCATGATCTCGTCGATCTTGCGCAGGTCCTTCACGCCGGCCACCGCCCTCGCCAGCCGGCGACCCATCTCGGTCTCGACCAGACCCGGCGCGACCACGTTCACATGGATGTTGTACGGCCGCTCTTCCTTGGCCAGCGTGAATGCCAACGACTCGAGCGCCGCCTTCCCCATGTTGTACGGCGTGCCATTGGCACCGTGGGACATGGACGCCACCGAGGAGATCACCACCACGTCGCCGCGCGGACGGGTCCGTAGATGGGGGACGGCCTCGTGGCACACGAACCAGGCCCCGAACGCATGGGTCCGGACCACCCGCTCGAACTCGGCCGGATCGGAGTCGACCACCGACTGGCCCCGACTGGCGATCCCCGCATTGCACACCACGATGTCGAGCTGTCCCATGGCTTCGACTGCTTCGGCCACCAGCCGCCGGCTCTCCTCGAAGCTGTCGATCGATGCTCTGATGGCGACCGCCTTGCGGCCCATCTGCTCGATTGCCGCGACGACCTCGTCGGCCGCGTCCGCCTCCTTGCGGTAGTTGACGACGACGTCGGCACCGTCCTCGGCGAGGCCGAGCGAGATGGCCCGGCCGATGCCCCGGCTCCCTCCCGTGACCAGTGCGACCCGGCCTTCCAACTCCATGGTGCGCGTCCCTTCTGCGTCGGCCAGCCTCTCGAGCCCCTCGAGATCATCGAGCGGTCGAGCCCTCGGAGACGGTAGCCGCGTGGCGGCCGGGCTCAGTTGGTGCGCAGGTCGGCAACCACGGCGTAGTGGTCAGACGGAGTGACGCCCTCCACCGGCGTGGTGCCGGCCAGCCAGCAGCGCGCCACCGACCCCAGAGGCTTCGGCCGCGGCCAGGAGACGAACACGTAGTCCAGCCGGCGCTGCGGCCACGTGGCATCGGCCAGGTGCTCGTTGCGCTTGTCCCAGGTGAAGCCGGGCGTGCCGTCCCCCCCGACCGGCCAGGCGTCGGTGAACACCAGGCCGTCGACCGGCGTGGCCGTCGAGCCGTTGAGCTGACGGATCTCATCGGCGTCGGGCTGCGCGTTGAAATCCCCGGTCAGCACTGCGGGAAAGCCGCTGGACGGGTCCGGTCGATGCCGGTCGACCAGGGCGGCCAGCTCACGGCTCTGGACGACCCGGCCTGCGGAGGCATCGAACTGCCACTCGAGGTGGGTCGTGCAGAACACGAGTGGCCCGAACGGTGCTTCGATCCGGACCAGCAGCGCTTGGCGGTGCGAGGGCGTTCCATCCGCCCGGGACAAGCGATGGCACTCGACCGCATCGATCGGCCAGCGGCTGAGGACGGCGTTGGTGAACGCCAGACCGTCGTGGAAACGCAGCTCACCAACGGCAGCGTGGAGACCCAGGGGCTCGGCCAGCACCGTTGCCTGATTGACGCCGTGCTCCTCGACCCATACCTCCTGCAGGCCGACAACATCGGGCGACTGCTCGGCCAGGACGCGGGCGACGCCCGGCTGGCGACGCTCCCAGGGGCCGAAGCGCCACCAGAGATTCCATGACATGACCCGCAGCACCGGCCCGGATGCTACCGGTGGGCCGTCGCTGGCTTCGGGCACTCAGCTCTCGACGTCCGACGGAGCGCTGCGGGCCGCCCAGCTCACGGCGGCGCTGGCATTCACAATGCCGGCGCCATAGATGCTGTTATGTCCCCGGTCGCCCTCACAGACGGCGTTGTACGACGCGTCACGGCCCTCGGCCGCATAGCTGATCACCGGCGCGGGACACGCGCTCTTCGTGGCGCTGGCCAAGAGAATGCGTTCGACGTCTGCCGGCCGCATGGTCAAGCCGCCGTGCACCGGATCTTCGGTGCCGAACTGGCTCACGATGAGGGCCGCCACCCCGGCCACGTGAGGCGACGCCATCGACGTGCCCTGGATGTAGCGCCAATAGGCACACTGGCCGGCCGAGCAGTCCCGCACGACGTCCGGGGTGCGAGGGACCCCGGCGGAGTCGATGAGGCCCTGGTCTCGCAGCGCGTTGGCCGGATAGGGCGCCAACACCTCGTTGGTCACCTGGTAGGCGGCCGGTGACCCGGCGAAGTCGCGCAGGAAGCCGCCGGGCGCCGCCAGGTCGTTCTGGGCGCGCCCGTAGTTGGAGTAGTCGGCCTTCTTCCCGGAGGGGCCGAGCGCTGACACCGCGATGACATGGGGCAGCTCGGCCGGAACGGTGATGCACGAACTGTCGACGTTGCGAGGATGGGCCGCACCGGCCGGGTAGTCGGGGCTGGTGGTGTCCGTCGTCTTGTGGCCCAGGTCGGTGTGCTCGTTGCCCAGCGCGGCCACGAGGGTGACACCCTTGCTCCAGGCGTAGTCCAGCGCCTTCTGCGTGGCGCCGATGACCGTCTGCTGCTCGAGCTGCTCCGCGGGGGTGTCAGCCGGGTTGCTCCGGCAGTTGAACAGCCACGGGTCGGTGAAGAAGCTCATGTTCACCACATCGATGCCGTGGTCGGCGGCGAAGGTGATGGCGTCGACGGTGGGCTTGAGGAAGAAGAAGCCCGAGTCCTGACCGGCCCGCAGGTTGACCAAGCTCACCCCCGGAGCGACGCCTGCCGTGCCGATGCCGTTCAGGGCGGCCGCGATGGTGCCCGCCACATGCGTGCCGTGGCCCCCGTCGTCAATGTTGGCCGGATCGACGCACGAGGGCTGCTCACAGGGGCCGTCGATGGCTGGGATGTCCTTGGTGAAGTTGCGGCTGAGGTCGGGGTCGAAGTTCGGGGCGATGTCGGGGTGCCGGGCGTCGATGCCGGTGTCGATGACTCCGACCTGCACCCGGTGGTCGCCCGGCTGGGTGCGGAACGCCCCGGCATCGGTCGCCCCGATCATCGCCATGTCCCATTGCGTAGGGGCGAGCGGCTCTGCCGTCGGTGGCCCAGCAGCCTCGTCGGTCGCCTGCCCCTCGGTGCCGGGTGGGGGGTCGGTGCCCGGCGGCTCGTCGGCCGGCTTCGGACGTGCCTGGGGTGCCGGCTCCTGCCACAGCGGCTCGTTGCGGGCGGCGCCCGCCAGCGCCGGCTGATTGCCCGCCCGTCGCACGAAATCGGGCTCGGAGGACTGCACCAGCGCCACGCCGACGGCGGTGTTCTCACTCAGCAGGCGGCCGCCGGCCGCCTCCAACCCGGCTCGCGCGGTGGCGGCGTCGACCCCATCGCCATACAACACCACGTACTCGGTCGCCTGCCCGACTGCGGGCTGCTTCCGGGTTTCGTCCGCGCCACCGGCGACGGTGGAGCTCAAGGTCAAGAGCAGGGGAAAGACAGCACAACAGGACGCGAGCGTTCGACGGAACCGAGGCATGAGAGTCCTCTCTCGGGCGGTCGCGGGACCGGTCGACCCGCTTCCTGTCTAGCCGATACCCCTCGGCGAACAGCGCGTTGGCCCGTGTTCCCCCAGCCGCGCGAAGCCCGGGATGCTCAGCCTTCGGCCTCGGCCGCCAGCTCCAGCCAGCGTTCCTCGGCTTGATGGAGGGCGTCGTTCACCTCGGCCAACTCGGTCCCGAGGCGGCCTAGCTCGACGTGGTCGGAGGCGCCGGCCAGGGCGTCGTCCAGCTGGGTACGGCGTCGCTCGAGTTGGGCAACGTCGCGTTCGGCCTCCTTGAGCAACCGGCGGAGCGTCGAAGCCGACCGCCGCTCGGTCAACCGGGGAGAACGAGTGTCGCCCCGACGGTTCGAGACCGCCCAAACGGCCTGCCGATCGGTCTCATGGCTCGCCGCCCGGAAGCTGTCCAGCCAGGCTTGATGCCCTCCGGGCCAGCGACCGGCGAATCCCCGACCGTCGAGGACGATCACGTCGGCGACGGTTCGTTCGAGGAACGCCCGGTCGTGGCTCACCGCCACCAGTGCGCCCGGCCAGTCCTCCAGGAAGTCCTCCAGCGCTCGCAGCGTGTCGAGATCGAGGTCGTTGGTGGGCTCGTCGAGCAGGAGCACATTGGGCCGACGGGCCAGCGTGGCGACCAGCTGGAGACGCCGCCGCTCACCGCCCGAGAGCGTGCCGACGGGGGCGTACATGGCGTCCTTGTCGAACCAGAACCGGCGGAGGAAGGCCTCGTCCGACCAGTCGGGCTGGCGGGTCGGCCCGGCGACCACCTCGATGGCCCGCAGGTCGGGGTCCAGCGATTCGCCCAGCTGGTCGTAGTAGCCGAGCTCGACGGTTGGCCCGGTCACGACCCGACCTTCGCGCGGCGCGAGTCGTCCGGCGATGATCTCGAGCAACGTCGACTTGCCGGCTCCGTTGGGACCCAGCACTCCCAGCCGCTCGCGTGGGTCGAGGCCCAGGTCGACGCCGGTGAA
>JAXDQG010000650.1:0-4300 GCA_034667945.1 Acidimicrobiia bacterium
GCCCGTCTCCGCACGACCAAAAGGGCGATGTCGTCAGTGACCTCGCTGTCGTCGCACAGCGACCGGGTGACGTGATCGACCAGATCCCAGCTGTTGCCGGCGGCCGCGCCGACGCACTGCTGCAACCGGGCCAGCCCGTCGTCCAGCAGCTCACCTCGACGCTCGATCAGCCCGTCGGTGTACAGCACCAGCGAGCCGCCCGGCGCCACCTCGACCGTGGCCTCTTCGTAGGGGGTTTCGATGCCGGTACCGAGTGGCGGTCCGACGGGCATCCATGCGACGGCCGCATGGTCACCCTGACGGCAGACCGGCGGCAGATGTCCGGCGCTGGCCAGCCTGCAGATCCCGGTCGATGGGTCGAGCCGACCGATCAACACGGTGGCGAACGTACCGGTCACCGACGAGGCCAGATAGCGCTGCGCTTCCTGGAGAATGGCCGCCGGATCCGGCTGGTTGAAGGCGGTGACCCGCAGGGCTGTGCGGATCTGCGACATGCTCGACGCCGCGGGCACGCCATGTCCGGCGACGTCGCCGATCACGAGCAGCACATCGCCGCCGGGTAAAGGGATGAGGTCGTACCAGTCGCCACCGGCCAGCCCGGAATCCGCCGGTCGATAGCATGCGGCCACCTCGAGCTCGGCGATCTCGGGAAGCGTCGGGGGTGCCATCGACGCTTGCAGCAGGTGGACCAGCTCCCGCTCGTGCTGGAGCTCGCGCGTGGCCTTCGACAGTGCCTGCCGGGCGGCTCGCTGCTCGGTTACGTCCTGAATCGTTCCCACGATGCGCCGTCGGCCGACGCGGGGCTCGGCATGCGGCTCGGCGTTGATGACGACCCGGCGGACGTCTCCGTCCAGCCGCACCAGCTGCGCTTCCATGCTCAGGCGATGTTCGACCTTCAGCAGCGAGCTCGAATCGATGCCGCCGGGCAGCCGGAGCTGCTGCAGGATCGTGCTGGCCGGCGGAAGCGGATCGTCGAGCGGCCAGCCGAAGATCCGACGCGTCTGGTCAGAGCCGATGATCCGGTCGGCGGGGACGTCGACCTCCCACCCGCCCAGCTGGGCCATGCGCTCGGCGTCGGCGAGGGCCGCCCGACTGGCCCGCAGCTGCTCGACATGGGCGCTCAGCTGGGCGGTCTGCAACTCGAGCTGGCGGGTCTTGCGATGAAGGTCGAGGAAGACCTGCACCTTGGAACGCAGAACCCAGGGATCGAACGGCTTGACGATGTAGTCGACGGCGCCCGAGCTGTAGCCCTGCTGCACGTGCTCGAAATGCTCGTCGAATGCCGTCAGGAAGATGATGGGGATGCCGGCGGTGCGGGGGTGCTTCTTGATCATCGACGCCGTGGCGAATCCGTCGAGGCCCGGCATGCGCACGTCCAGAAGGATCAGGGCGAAGTCGTCACGCAGCAGGCACCGGAGCGCCGCCTCGCCGGAGGTGGCGGTGGTGATCCTGACGCCGAGGGGTTCCACCACGGCGGCCAGCGCGAACAGGTTCTCGGTGCGATCGTCGACGACCAGCACGCCCGAGGGCTCGGTGCCCGGCGGGTCGTGCACGGTTGTCTCGGGCTGGGTGGTCACGGTTCCTGTCGTTGCGAGCCTTCACCGGCACCGCTGGCCGGCGTGGACCGTTCGCTGTTGGTCACGGAGGGTTCGACTTGCAGCCGGACGAGCGCGACCAGGCGGTCGATGTCCACCGGCTTGGTGACGTAGGCGGTCGCGCCGGCTTCGATGGCCTTCTCCCGGTCGCCGGTGAGTGCCTTGGCGGTCAGCGCGACGATGGGCAACGAGGCGAACCGAGGTAGGGCCCGGATTGCCCGCATGGTCTCGTACCCATCCATCTCCGGCATCATGATGTCCATCAGCACGATGTCCACGTCGGGATCGGTTTCGAGCTCTCGTAGGCCGTCGTAGCCGTTCTCGGCGTAGCGCACGATCATGCCCTGGGCCTCCAGGGCGGCGCTGACCGCGAACACGTTGCGGACGTCGTCGTCCACGATCAGGACCCGACGCTCGAGGAGCACCGGATCGGGTTCAGACCAGCCTGACCGCTGGCCCTCGGAGGAGCCGCTCGACCGGCTGGATACACCCGGCGTCAGATAGGGTGCCGTGGCGGCGACCAGCTGGTTGGGGCCGTCGGCCTGCCGGATCGTGAGGACCTGCCGCAGCACCGCCAAGCGGCCGATGTGGTCCTCGTCCAACGCATCGAAGGCGTGGGCGACGATGACGGGCACGGCGCTTCCGTCGGCTGCGCGCACCAGGTGCTCGAGGAAGGCGAACCCCAGCTCGGGCTCGGGAGACAGGTCGAGCACGACGCAGTCCACCGCGCGGTTCTGGAGGTGGGCCACGGCCGCCTCGAGTGTTCCTGCCCCGACGGCCTCCACCCGCTGGCCACCGATGAGGCCGCTCACGTCATGGCGGCGGAGCTCGTGCGGTCCGACGACCAGGGCCGTGCGGGTTCGCAGGAGCCGCTCGCCGGACGATGTCTGCGCCGGGGAACCCTCGGTTGGTGCTGCCGAAGAGCTGTCGTAGCCGCCGGCGGAGCGGCCGTCGCCCAGGCTGCCCTGATGATCGGCGGCGAGCTCGGCCCACGGGGTGACCGAGCCGGTCACCATCTCGTCGGCCACGTCGAAGGCGGCCTTCTCGGGGATGTAGAGGGTGAAGGTGCTGCCCTGTTCCGGCGCGCTGCGCACCCGGATCTCGCCGCCCAGCAACCCCGTGATCTCCCGGCTGATCGACAGGCCGAGTCCCGTGCCGCCGTAGCGCCGGCTAGTTGTGCCGTCGGCCTGCTGGAAGGCCTCGAAGATCACCTTGAGCTTCTCCGGGCTGACGCCGATGCCGGTGTCGATCACGTCGAACTGCACGACGCGGGCGGGCGAGCTGGCCAGCTGCGGGCTGTTGAACTCGGTGTCGGGCGAGGCCTTCGACACGACGATCTGTACGCCACCCAGCTCGGTGAACTTGATGGCGTTGGAGAGCAGATTGCGCAGCACCTGCTGGAGGCGCTGCTCGTCCGTGAGGATCTCGGCCGGCACGTCGTCGGCGACCGAGACGTCGAGCGAGAGTCCTTTCTGCTCGGCCGTGGCCGTGAAGGAGTGGACCAGCTCGTCGATGGCGCTCCGTACCGAGAGCCAGGTGGGATGCAGCTGCATCTTGCCGGCCTCGATCTTGGACAGATCGAGGATGTCGTTGATCAGCGCCAACAGGTCGGTGCCGGCCCCGTGGATGGTGCGGGCATAGTCGATTTGCTTGTCCGTGAGGTTGCCCTCGGTGTCCTCGCTCAGCAGCCGGGCCAGGATGAGCAGCGAGTTCAACGGGTTGCGTAGCTCGTGGGACATGTTGGCCAGGAACTCGGACTTGTAGCGCGAGCTCAACGCCAGCTGCTCCGCCCGCTCCTGCAGCGCCACCTGGGCCGCTTCGATCTCTTCGTTCTTGACCTCGATGTCCCGGTTCTGCCGTTCGAGCAGGCGGGCCTTCTCGGCGAGCTCATCGTTGGTGTCCTGCAGCTCGGAGGTGAGCAGCTGGGACTGGCCCAGCAGCTCCTCGGTGCGGACGTTGGCGGTGATGGTGTTCAACACGATGCCGACGGTTCCGATGAACTGGTCGAAGAAGTTGCGGTGCCCCTCGGAGAACTCGCCCAGCGTGGCCAGCTCGATGACGGCCAGCACCTCTTCCTCGAACAGCACCGGCAAGACGACCACCTGTGCCGGGGGAGAGTTGCCGAGCCCCGAGGTGATCGACAGATAGCCGGCGGGCACCCTGGGGACCATCACCTGGCGGCGCTCGACGGCGGCCTGGCCGACCAGGCCTTCGCCAGGTCGGAAGCGGGGGGTGGCCTCGGAGCCGTTCGTGAGGCCGTAGCCGGCGATGAGCTTGAACGATCTGTCGCCATCTGGCGCCTGTTCGACCAGGTACATGGCGCCGCGGTGGGCGTTCACCAGCGGCGTCACCTCGGACATGATGAGCTGGCAGGCCGTCTCGAGGTTGCGCTGGCCCTGCATGAGGCCCGAGATGCGGGCCAGGTTGGAGTTGAGCCAGTCCTGATCGGCGTTCTTGCGCGTCGTCTCGCGCAAGTTGGCGATCATCTGGTTCACGTTGTCCTTGAGCTCGGCCACCTCGCCGGCTGCATCCACCGCGATCTGCCGGGTCAGGTCGCCCTGAGCCACGGCGGTCGACACCTCACCGATGGCCCGTACCTGGGTGGTCAGGTTGGAGGCCAACTGGTTCACGTTGTGGGTGAGGTCCTGCCAGGTACCGGACACGCCCTGCACCCGGGCCTGGCCGCCGAGCCGTCCTTCGGTGCC
>JAXDQG010000651.1:0-10336 GCA_034667945.1 Acidimicrobiia bacterium
TCCAGGATCTCTGCGGTCCGCACCACGATGGCCTGCAAGTCGACGGCTGAGTAATAGTCGAGGCGGGCCACGTAGCCGAATCGGTCCCGCAGCGGACCAGTGATGAGCCCGGTACGGGTGGTGGCGCCTATCAGCGTGAAGCGAGGCAGGTCGAGCCGGAGCGTGCGTGCCGCCGGTCCCTTGCCCAGCATGATGTCGAGTTCGAAGTCTTCCATCGCCGGATAGAGCACCTCCTCGACCGGCCTGGCCAAGCGGTGGATCTCGTCGATGAACAGCACGTCACCGGGCTCCAGCTTGGTCAGGATGGCAGCCACGTCACCAGCCCGCTCGAATGCCGGCCCGGAGGTGACATGGAGCGTGACCCCGAGCTCGTTGGCCACAATGCCGGCGAGCGTGGTCTTGCCCAGACCGGGCGGGCCGGCGAAGAGCAGATGGTCGACCGACTCGCGACGGCGGCGGGCCGCCTCGAGGATGACCTGAAGGTGCTCTTTCAACTCGCCCTGGCCGACGAACTCGCCCAGGCTGCGCGGCCGAAGTCCGACCTCTGCGTCCTGGTCGTCCGGCCCGGGCTCGGGGTTGATCAGCTCGTTGCGCACGAACGGGCTCCTCTAGCGGGCTACCCGGCGAAGGGCGGCCCGCAGCAGCGTGGCCTCGTCCGCGTCCTCGGCCTCGTCGATGTCGTCCAATGCCCGCCGGATCTCCTCCGGCCCGTAGCCCAGCTCGGCCAGTGCCTGTCGGACGACGGCGCGGGGCGACGCGCCGACGATCGGCCCCGTCAGGCCGCCGACTGACGCCGATGACGCCTCGAACGAGCCTACGTCGAGCCGGGTCTTGAGCTCGACCACCAACCGGGCCGCGGTCTTCTTGCCGACCCCCGGCACCAGGCACAGAGCGGTGAGGTCGTCCTCGGCCAGGATGCGCACCAGCTCCTTGGGCGAATGGACGGACAGGATGGCCAGGGCAAGGGCCGGCCCGACGCCGTGGGCACCGATCAACGCCTCGAAGCAGTCCCGCTCTTCGCGACCGGTGAAGCCGAACAGTGCCTGATGGTCCTCGCGGAAGTGGTGGTGGATCCACAAAAAGGCCTCCGCGCCCACTGAACCCAGACGTTGTTCGGTCGCGGCGGTGACCGTGGCGCGATAGCCCACGCCCGCCACCTCTATGACCACCTCGCCACCCGGGCCTCGGGCCAGCAGCTGGCCCCGCAACGAGGCGATCATCGGTCCAGGGTGCGGCGTATGGCGGCCACACTGGGGGCATGAGCAAGGTGGCAGAGTGCCACGGCAGCGGCGTCGGCCGCGTCGGCCGGGCGCGGCGGAGCGTCAAGGGAGAGGATGGTCTGCACCATGCGCTGCACCTGGGCCTTGGTGGCGGCCCCATAGCCGACGACGGCGTCTTTCACCTGGTTGGGCGAGTATTCGGCCACCGGCAACTGGCGCCGGGCCGCCTCCACCATGGCCAGGCCCGAGGCTTGCCCCACGGACAGCGCGGTCCGGACATTCGCCTGGAACAGGACCCGCTCGATAGCGAGGACACTGGGGGAGAAGCTGTCGAACAGCTCGGACAGTTCCTTCTGCAGCAGCGCCAACCGCTGGGGCAGCGGCCAGTCTGTGGGGGTGGTGATGACGCCCAGCCCGTGCACCTGGCTGACACTCCCCTGCCGTTTGACCAGGGCATACCCGCAACGCGACACACCGGGATCGATACCGAGCACGAACACCCGTACGACCCTAGTTGCTGGGGTCGAAGGGCGCGCGGACCCGGGCGCTGCGCACGAACCGCCGGCGCTGCCGGGCTCCATGCAGCGGGCGATCAGGGCGCCTCGGGCCCAGCCTCCTCGCCCGTGTAGCTGGCGTAGTTGCGGTTGCGGAACCAGCGCTGGTAGTCGCCGTTCGTGATCGGTTCGTAGCGAGGCGGATTGTCCGAGCCCACGCAGGTCGGCAGCGCTTCGATGAGTGCGTCGTTGCGGGGCCCGTAGAAAAACGGAATGGCGTAGCGATCCCGCCCCGACTGGTTGCGGACCCGATGCGCCGTGGACAGGAATGCGTCGTTGGTCCAGCGACGCAGGATGTCCCCCGAGTTGACCAGGAACGACTGCTCGAGCGGCGGCGGTGCGATCCACTCGTGGCCCTGTGACATGGGCGGGCACTTCACCAGCGCCCGCTGGGACATGGGCGGGCACTTCACCAGCGCCCGCTGGGGTCGTATCTCGAGGCCCGGCACGTCGTTGGCCGGCAGCAGCGTCATGAAGGTGGAGTCGGGATGGGGCGCGAGGCCCCACTGGTCCTGCTCATGAGGCACGAGCGGGTAGTGCGACATGCGCAGCGTGCAGCTGGCCGGACGGAAGTGGGGCGCGAACCAGTCCGCCGGCAGATCGAGCGACAGGGCATAGAGGGGCAGCAACCGATCCGCCAACCGCTCCATGGCCGCGAAGTAGGCGAGGACGTTGTCCCGGAAGCCCGGCAGGTCGGGCCAGTGGTTGCGTCCGGGCTGCACGTCCCGGTGCACGAAATAGGCCGCGTTCAGGTTGGGCTTGCGCACGGCCCCGGCGATGGCCGAGGCGTACGACGTTCCGCCGCCCAGCCGCAGGTAGCCGCCACTGTCGGGCCCCATGACCAGGCCTTCTTTGACGGCGTCGGGCAACGCATGGAGGCGGGCTGCTTGGCGGTAGGTCTCATCCACGAGCTGCCAGTCGAGGCCGTGGTTGACCACGAAGAAGAACCCGATCTGTTCGAGGGCCAGCTGCAGCTGGCGGGCCAATCCCTCCCCGGCGCGGTGGTCGCCGGCCAGGTAGCGCCCGACATCGAGCACCGGGATCAGTTCGGTCTCGGTCACGGTCATCGCGTTCCACTCCCCCATGGGTTGCGCGTCCCGCCCATTCTGCCGGACTGGCCGGCGCCGGGCGGAGGCCCGTCTTTGAGCGTCAGTGGTGGTCGGCGTCGTTCACCGCGGTGACCAGCTCGTCCGAGGAGGGGAAGTTCAGGCCGGTCAGTGACCGACTGACCCAGCGAACCACGCCGTCCGGGTCGATGACGAAGGCGGAGCGCCGGTAGAAGCCCAAGGGCCCGACCGTCCCGTACAGTCGGCCCACGTCCTTGGCACTGTCGGCCAGCAGGGGAAAGGCGAACCCACCCCGGTTGCGTGAGAAGCGCTCGTGGCTCTCGACCGACTGCGGGCTCATGGCCAGCACCTGGGCGCCCCGCTCCTCGAAGGCCGGAAAATCCTCGGTGTACTGGGTGAGCTGGACGGTGCAGACGGGGGTGTCGTCACCCGGGTAGAAGATGAGCACCACAGGGCGCCCGCGGAAGTCCGACAAGCGATAGCGGCGCCGACCGCTGAACGTGCCGTCGGTGCCCTCGAGCTCGAAATCAGGGGCTTGGTCGCCCACGCCGAGGGACATGATCGGACCCTAGCGGCGCGAGGCGTCCTAGGGCGAAGGGGTAAAAGACCGCCTGGGGACGGCTCGGCTCCTGGACGGCTCAGGCTTCGACGGTCTCGAGGATCTCGTCGGGAACGTCGAAATTGGCGTACACGTCCTGCACGTCGTCGTGCTCGTCCAGGGCGTCGATGAGCCGCAGCACCTTACGGGCCGCCTCGGCCGTGTTGAGCGACACCACGGTCTTCGGCAGCATGGTGACATCTGCGGAGGTGAGGGCAATGTCCGCCTGCTCCAGGGCGGCCCGCACCGCCGTGAGGTCAGAAGGCGAGCAGGTGACCCGCCAGTTCTCTCCTTCGTCGAGGATGTCATCCGCCCCGGCGTCGAGGGCGATGAGCATGAGGTCTTCCTCGCTCACGGCCTTGCTCACCGCCAGCACGCCCTTGCGGTCGAACTGCCAGGCCACGGCTCCCGGCTCGGCCATGGAACCGCCCTGCTTGGAGAAGATGTGGCGGACATCGGCCGCGGTGCGGTTGCGATTGTCGGTGAGCACGTCGACGAAGACGGCAACACCTTCCGGTGCGTAGCCCTCGTAGGTGACCGACTCATAGGTGACACCCTCGAGCTCCCCGGTGGCGCGCTTGATCGCCCGATCGATGGTGTCGTTCGGCACCGATGCCGCCTTGGCCTTGTCCACCATCGTGCGAAGCGTGGGGTTGGCCTCGGGATCGCCACCGCCACCCCGGGCCGCCACCTCGACCTGGCGGATCAGCTTGGCCCACAGCTTCCCGCGGGCCTTGTCGGCGGCGCCCTTCTTGTGCTTGATCGTTGCCCATTTGGAGTGGCCGGACATGATTCGGTGTCACCTCGTTGTCGACCCGCGCCCGACCCCGGGACGCGGGCGGTAGTCATCGCAGCAGGTCGATTAGGTGGCGGTGCAGCCGATCGTCGCCGGACAGCTCCGGGTGGAAGGCGGCCACGAGCACCCGCCCCTGGCGGCACAGCACCGGCTCGTCCCCGATCGAGGCCAGCACCTCGACGTCCGGGCCGACCGACGTCACCACGGGGGCCCGGATGAAGACCGCGGGAAACGGCCGATCGCCCATGCCGTTCACCGGGAGGTCGTACTCGAAGGAGTCGACTTGGCGTCCGAAGGCGTTGCGGCGGACGCTGATGTCGATCGCGCCGAGGCACTCCTGGTCATCGCGCCCGTCGAGGATCTCGGAGGCAAGCACGATCATGCCGGCGCAGGTCCCCAGCGTAGGCAGGCCGCCCTTCACGATGGCCGAGCGCAGGGGCTGCAACAGCTCGTTGAAGCGGAGCATCATCGAGATGGTCGTCGACTCGCCCCCGGGCAGCACGATGGCTTCGACTTCGGACAGCTGGGCGGGCGTCCGCACCTCGACGACGTCGGCCCCCAAGCGGCGCAACACGTTCCGATGGGCGGCGAAGGCGCCCTGCACAGCCAGTACCCCGATGCGATGGCCCAGCCCGGGCATATCGGCCGTCAATGCCCCGGCCCCTGTCCAGACCTTCTCGGCCCGGTCGGCGCCGGTGTGCTCAGTGCCCGAGAGCGTGGTCGAGGCAGGCACCTGGGGGCCTCGCCTCACGAGCGGTGCCCGACATCACCAGCCCCTGTCGGCCAGGCGGACGGTCACCTCGTCCATGTTGATGCCGGTCATCGGCGTGCCCAGCCCTCGGCTGACCTTGGCCAGGATGTGCGGATCGCGGAAGTTCGTGGTGGCCTCGACGATGGCCTTGGCCCGGGGGGCCGGATGGTCCGACTTGAAGATGCCCGAGCCGACGAACACCGCCTCGGCCCCGAGTTGCATGACCAGGGCGGCGTCGGCCGGCGTCGCGATGCCGCCGGCGCAAAAGAGCGGCACCGGCAACCAACCCGTCTCGGCCACCTCCTGCACCAGCGGCAGGGGCGCTTGGAGCTTCTTGGCCCAGTCGAACAGCTCGGCCGAGTCGGCCTGGCCGATGCGGCGCATGTCGCCGATGATCGAGCGGAGGTGGCGGACGGCTTCGACGATGTTGCCCGTGCCCGCCTCGCCCTTGGAGCGGATCATGGCCGCGCCCTCGCTCACGCGGCGCAGCGCCTCCCCCAGGTTGGTGGCCCCACACACGAAGGGCACGGTGAAGCGCCACTTGTCGATGTGGTGCGCCTCGTCGGCCGGGGTCAGCACTTCGGACTCATCGACGTAGTCGACGCCGAGCGCCTCGAGGATCTGCGCCTCGACGAAGTGACCGATGCGGGCCTTGGCCATGACCGGGATGGTCACGGTGGCTTTGATGCGCTCGATCATCTCGGGGTCGGACATGCGGGCCACGCCGCCATCTCGGCGGATGTCCGCGGGCACACGCTCGAGCGCCATGACGGCGACGGCGCCGGCGTCTTCGGCGATCTTCGCCTGGTCAGGCGTGACCACATCCATGATCACCCCGCCCTTCAACATCTCGGCCAGGCCACGCTTGACCCTGAAGGTGCCAGTCTGACGACCCTGGCTGCCCTGCGACTCCGTCATGGGCCGACAGTGTAGGTCGATCGGTCCGGCTCTCCCGAACTACATCCGTCGACTTCGCTGCGCCCGGGCAGGTGCCCAGCGGCGACCAGACGGACGGTCTGCGGCTCGACTGGCGCGGCCCTTTGCGCGGCCGCCGGTGGGTCAGCGCAGCGCCTTGAGCGCCGTGGCTTCGTCCGCCGTCATCAACGTGGTGTGGCTCTCGCGGGGTAGCTCGATCCAGGTGTTGCCGGGACGAACGGCGACCGGGCTGCCGGCGGTGTCGAGCAGGCTGAACGGTTGATGCCCGTCGTCACGCTGCCAGGTGATCTGGGCCGCCGTACCGTTCGGCAACAGGATCACGCCCGAGCCGCCCCCCACCGACTGGGCCTCGGGTGAATTCGCATCGGCAGGACTCGGCCAGTACTCCATCGACATGACGACCACGTTTGAGGCGCTGATCTGCGTGCCGGAGGCGACCACGTGCGGACCACCCCGCTCGTAGCGCAGCCACTTCGAACTGGCCGCGTCGTACACCCAGGACGCGACGACGCCGTCGAGGTCGACGTGGATGCCCGGCGTGCTGATGGCGCCCGCCGGGACCGGCCCGGAGGGGTTGATGGCGAAGGGAGCCTGGGGCGGGCTGCCCCGCCCGGCGGCGGAGCTCACCAGCTGAGCCGTGTCGCTCATGAGGTTGTGCGGTGCATACCGGCTGGGTTCGCGGTAGTAGAGCGACGACTGCGCATCGACCCCCACGTCGACCACATCGCTGTCGGCCACCGCGGCGCGTACGCCGTCGTTCCCGCCTGACCAGGCGAGCAGCGGCTGGCCCAACGAGCCCAGGAGGTTGATGTCACTGGTACGGGCAGAACGGATGGGCCCGACGCCCTCTGCGTCCTGCGACCAGAACACCGCCAGGAAGCGCGTGATGCCCTCTACCCGCTCCTCATAGACGACGTCGGCCACGTCGAGGCCGACTTGTGGCTGGGCGTCTCCGTGGTTGTCGATCTTCACACCGAGAGCTGGGCGGCTGAGGTCCGTGGTGGCTGGCACAGGCAAGCCCGTCAGCGGGGCCAGCACAGGTGCAGTCGTCGTGGTGGTGGGCGCGGTGGTTGTCGGGGCTGTGCTGGCGCTGGTGGAGGGTTGACTCGACGTGGCGGCCAGGTGGCTGCTGCCGACACCCGAGCACGCGGGCAGCAGGGCGGCGACCGCACCCATCATCACGAACACCCTGGGCGTTCTCATCTCACAGCTCCCGAAGCGCAGCGATCCGTTCCTCGAGAGGCGGATGCGTGTTGAACAACCGGTTGAGTCGCGCCCAGTTTCCCTCCTCGGGCTCCTTGGCAAGTGGATCCTCGATCCACATGTGCGCAGTGGCCCGCGATCCGGACCTGACCACCGTGTTGTCGCCCTGCAGCTTCTCCAGCGCGCTGATCAGTCCCGGTGGATAACGCGTCATCTCGACAGCGGAAAGATCCGCGAGCGATTCGCGTCGTCGGCTGATGGCGAGATGCATCAACCGGGCGACGATCGGCCCGACGATCAACAGGACGATGCCCACGACGGCCAGAAGCGCGCCGGGCCCGGCATTGCGATTGTCGTTGTCGCGCCGGTGACCTGACAGCCAATGGAACCGCCACGTCAGGTCGGCGATCAGCGTGACGACGCCCACCATGATGACCGCAAGGGTCGCCACCAGGGTGTCGTAGTTCTTCACATGGGACAGCTCGTGGGCCACGACCCCTTCGAGCTCGACCCGGTTCATCTTCTGGAGGAGCCCCGTGGTGACGGCTATGGCAGCATGAGCCGGATTGCGGCCGGTGGCAAAAGCGTTCGGCGCCGGATCGTCGATGACGTAGACGCGTGGCTTCGGCAATCCCGACGCGATGCACAACCCTTCGACGAGATTGTGCAAGCGGGCGAACTCGATGGGGTCGGCTGGACGAGCCCTACTCGTGGCCAGGGCAATGGCGTCGGACTTCCAATAGGCAGCCAGCGCTCCCCCGGTTGCCAGGACAACTGCGATGGCAATGCCCCACGAACCGAGCCCGAGTCCGTAGGCGATCGCGATCAACACCAGTGCGGTGAAGACCACAAATGCGAGAACGAGGACCGCCGAACGGCGCTTGTTCTGAACGACCTGGTCGTACATCTAGACGTTGAGTGAGTGACGTGCTCAGAACTTGACCTGCACGGGGCCACGTGACTCGTCGTCAGCCTCGAAATACTCGCGAGCCTTGAACCCCAACATGTTGGCGAAGATGACGCTGGGGAACTGCTGGATTTTCGCGTTGTACTTGAAGACGCTGTCGTTGTAGAACTGCCGCGCGTAGGCGATCTTGTCTTCGGTGGCGGTGAGCTCTTCTTGGAGCTGTTGGAAGCCCTGGTTGGCCTTGAGGTCGGGATAGGCCTCCGAGAGGGCGAACAGCCGGCCCAACGCCTGGCTGATCATGTTCTCGCCGGCGGCGGCCTCGGCCGGACCCGATGCCGTCATTGCCCGATTACGGGCATTGATGACCGCCTCCAGCGTGTCGCGCTCGTGGCCGGCGTAGCCCTTCACCGTTTCAACCAGATTGGGGATGAGATCGTGACGGCGCTTCAACTGGACATCGATCTGCGCCCAGGCCGCTTCGATGCGGTTCTTGAAGCGGATGAGCCCGTTGTAGTTGAAGACGGCCCAGAGGACCACAGCCACGATCAGGACGAGCAATATCAGGAGGACGATGCCCATACATGGTCGAGTGTAGGCGACCGCGGCGCACTCGCTGGCGCATACCGGTACCCAGCGATGGGCCGCCATACACCCGAAATGTGTCCCCTGGCGTGCGCCTGTGCTGGCCTCGTCGCAGGAAGGCGATGGGTTTGCCCAGTCGGGACGAGCGCGGTGGGCCTCTACCGGCGTAGACCCCGGCGGCGCTGGGGACGATGGGCGACTCCGGCCTGGGCTCGTTCGGCCAGGCATCGGCTGAACAGCTCGAGGTAACGATCGGCCAAGCGGTCCATCGAACAGACCTGCGCCCGCGCCTCGCCGCCACCCACCAAATCGTCCCCGAGTTGCGGCTCGTGCAGCACACGTCGAAGTGCGAGTGCCAGGGCCTCGACGTTGCCGGGCGGCGTCAGCAGGGCCTCTTGACCGGGCCGGGCGGCATTCCGGTACCCGGGAAGATCCGAGGCCACCACCACCGTGCCGGCAGCCATCGCCTCGAGCAGGACCACCCCGAACGACTCCCCGCCCAGCGAGGGGGCGCAGAACACATCGGCCCCCCGCATACGGGCGGCCTTCTCGTGATCGCTGATGCGCCCCAGCCACTCGATGCGCAGGTCACGGGCAAAGCGTCGTTTGAGCTCATCGGTCTGGGGACCTTCCGATGCCACCCACACCGAGATGTCCTCGTCCATGAGCGCCACGGCTTCGAGCAACTGGGCCAGGCCCTTCCGGGGCTCGTGCCGGCCGATGAAGAAGATCGTCGGTCTGTCGCCGTACAGAGGCGTGGCCTTGGCGAAACGCTCGACCTCCACCCCGTTGAACAGCAGTTCCCACTGCCCGCCCAGCACCGATGCGGCCAGCGCACGGGCGTCACGCGAGACCGCGACCCGGACCTGAAGGCGGGAAGCACCCACACGTAGGAGGGGACCGAGGTAGCGGTAGCAGGCGCTCGTGCCGGCCGCGTGGAAGGTTCCGACCAGCGGCGCGTCCTCCACCAGCAGCGCCGTGGCGGTAGGCCCGGGGGCCAGGGGTTCGTGCAGGTTCACCACGTCGAACGCCTCGTCCCAAAGCGCACGGATGGTGCGGAGCTGGGCCGGCAGGTCCGGAGCGAGAGCCGCGATGGAGCCGTTGGCCTCGACCGGCACCGAGTTGCCGAGCGGGACGACGGCCGGGTCCGGCGGTGGTCCGTCGCAGGGACCCAGCACGCGCACGTCGTGACCAGCAGCCCTGAGCGCGCGACCGAGCCCGAGGACCTGGCCCTGCACACCGCCGGGGATGGTCAGGCTGTACGCACAGACCAGGCCGATTCGCACCCGAGCAACGCTAGGTCGGCTCGGGGGGGCTTGGCCAGGATCCCCGTCCACCTCGATCGACAGTTGCCTGTATCTGAACAACGTCGTCCGATGAGCGACGCCTGCCCCGACGCCCGGCTCGGAACAGGCGTAGCGCCTCGACGTCCGACGCCCAGTTGGGCTGCATCAGGTGCCACTGCTCCGGAGCGGGGCGGATCAGGTCCTCGAAGGCGTGAGCCAGCTGCTGCGTGAGGCGTCCGACATCGTCCCGTAGCCGACCGGTTCGAACCGGCTCGATCGGCGGTTGCACCACGCCGCGCACACCCTCGCGACCAGGTCGGAAGTAGACCGCGGTCGGCAACAGCGGCACACCGGCCCGCAGCGCGATGGTCGCCGGACCAGCGGGCAGGGTCGTGGCTTCGCCGAAGAAGTCGACACCCACGCCGCTGCCCTGCAG
>JAXDQG010000652.1:0-3348 GCA_034667945.1 Acidimicrobiia bacterium
CCGTCGGATGCGCGCCGCAGGACCGCTGGGCCACGAGGCGCCGATGCCGGCGGATCCTACGCCGGGGGTGTGACACGAAAGCCCACCTTCCTCCGGACGCTGCTGCAAACCTCCAGCTGATCGGCCAATTCACGCCTCTAACCGGATTTCGAAAACCAGTGACACCGCCGCCTCGGCTCGATTAGCCTCAGCCAAACTCCGGGGGGAGTGCAGGGGGAGGCATCATGCCGCAAGCGACCGAGTACAGCCCCGTCGATCCAGCGATCCAAGAAGATCCCTACCCGTACTACGCGGCGCTCCGGCGGGGTCCCTCTGCGACCTACCTCGAAGCGGACGACCTGTGGGTGGTGCCGCACTTCCAGTCGGTATGGGAGGTGACCCGTAACCCGGAGTCGTTCTCGTCGAAGGCCCTGCGAGCGCTCGGTGTAGGTGCAGCCAGCGTCCGGCGCGGGCCGCGCCCCGATATCCGCGAGCTGGACGCGCGCATGGCCCGCAGCCTGATCGCCACCGATCCACCTGATCACACCCAGATGCGACGGCTGGTGTCCCGCCCGTTCACACCGAGATCCATCGCCACGCTGGTGCCCAAGGTGCGTGAGATCTGCGAGCAACTCGTCGACGAGCTCATCGAAGCCAGCGAGGCCGGCACTGCCGACCTGGTCCAGCACCTCAACGTCCCTTTGCCGGTGCTGGTCATCGCCGAGGCGCTGGGCATCCCGGCCGAGCGCCGAGAGGACTTCAAACGCTGGTCGGATGCGCTGGTCGGCAGGCTCGACGGGCGGGGTGACACACCCGAGAACCGGGCAGAGATCAAGGAGATGGCGCTCTACTTCGACGAGGTGGTGGCTGAGCGGACCGGCAGGCACGGCGACGACCTGATCAGCTGGATCATCAGCGGGTCACACGAGAGCGGCGAGCTGCTCGGCTCCCGCGACCTGGTCTCGTTCTGCACCCTCTTGCTGATCGCCGGCAATGAGACGACCACCAACCTGCTGGGCAACGCGTACAAGGCGTTCTACGAGCATCCGGACCAGTACGACCTGGTACGCAAGGCCGACAACCTCGGGCCCGTGGTCGAGGAGATCCTGCGCTACGACTCCTCCGTGCAGGGCATCGTCCGGCTGGCGGAGACCGACGTACGCATCGGCGACACGCTGGTGCCCAAGGACGCCGTCGTCATGGTCCTCTTCGCCTCGGCCAATCGCGACGAAACCCGTTGGCCCGACGCGGAGCAGTTCAGGGTCGACCGGGAGCCGCTCGATCATCTCGGCTTCGGGTCGGGCATCCATCTGTGCCTCGGCGCACACCTGGCGCGGCTCGAGATGACGACGGCGTTCGACGTGATGCGGAGGCGCCTGCGTTCCTTCGAGCTCACCGCCCCACCGATGCCGGGCCACTCGGTCATCCTGCGCGGATACACCTCGATGCCGGTGCGGGTGGAGGCAGCCTGAAGGAGGTGACGCCGGTTCCGGCCAGCAGACTGCGACGGTGAGCGCGCCTCCGGTCCACCTGTCCGACTTCCCCGATCCGTTCGTTTTGGCGGTCGGCGGTTCCTACGTCGCCTATGGAACGAACGCCGGCGGCACCAACGTGCAGGTGCTCACCTCGGACGACCTTGTCACCTGGACCCCACGGGACGACCCCCTCCCCCGGGTCGCTCCCTGGGGACGGCCCGGCTTCACATGGGCTCCGGCGGTGCTGGCCCGTGACGCGGCCTCTGTCCTCTACTACACGGTCCGTGAGCCACGATCAGGACGTCAGGCCATCTCGCTGGCCACGGCAGACCAGCCGACCGGGCCGTTCATCGACGACAGCCGCGGTCCGCTCGTGTTCCAGCGGAACCTCGGCGGGTCCATCGACCCCAGTCCCTTCGTCGACGCGGACGGGCTCGCCTACCTGCTGTGGAAAGCCGACGCCAATGCCCTGCAGCGGCCGTCCAGCCTGTGGGCCCAGCAGTTGTCGGGCGACGGTCAGCGGCTCGTCGGCCGGCCACACCGACTGCTCGAGTATGCGGGTGGATGGGAGGAGCCGCTCATCGAAGCACCGGCAGTGGTTCGTCGCGATGACACCTATTACCTCTTCTACTCGGCCAATTGGTGGGAGTCGGCCACCTACGCCATCGGCTATGCCGTTGCACCGTCCGTCCTGGGGCCGTACCGCCGGATGACCGTTTCCGGTCCCTGGTTCGGCGCCGACGACCAGGTCGCCGGACCGGGCGGCCAGGAGTTTTTCGTCGACAGCAGCGGTGGGCTCCGCATGGCGTTCCACGGCTGGGATCCTGGGCGGGTCGGCTACTCCCACGGTGGAGCCCGCTCGTTGCGCCTCGCAGAGGTCCGCTTCGTCGACGGGGTACCGGTGGCGTCCTGATTCGGTGGCCCTGCGCCCCCGGCCGGGGCGTCAGCGCAGGATCAGAAAGGCCGTGCCCATGAGGGTGAGTGCGCCGCCGTAAGCCCGCTCGAGCACGTCACTTCGGCTGCGTAGGGCGGCTCGGGCACCGACATAGGAACCGGGGATGGAGGTCACGGCGAAGACCAGCACGATGGACCAGTCGAGGTGGCCCAGCGCCCAGTGCACCAGCGTGCCCGGTACCGCCAGCATGCTCGCCACAGCCAAGGAGGTGCCGAACGCCGACTTCAGCGGGGAGTGCAACACCGCCAGATACAGCGGTGCCAGCAGGAACCCTCCGCTGTTGGCCAACAGTCCTGCGCACACACCGACGAAGACGGCCACCGCCACCAAGCGCACGCGGTACACGCGCGCCTCGGTTGACGCCTCCGAACCCGACGGTCTGAGCAGGAGGCGGACCCCCAACCCCACGATGATCACGTCGGTCACCCGCACCAGCATGTCGGCGGAGACGTAACCGGACAGCAGCGCGCCGAGGATTGTGGCTGGGACCCCGAAGGCCACGCTCCACAGGAAGGTCTGTCGCTGGACCAGCCTCTGTCGCAGGTAGACGGCGGTGGCGGCCAACGTCGAGGGAATGGTGGCGGGCAGCGGCGCGGCCAGCGCCATGGCTGCCGGTATGCCGAGCGCATGGAGAAGCGGGGTGGCGATGGCCGACCCGCCCTTGCCGAAGAGACCGGCCATGAAACCGACGAGCAGGCCGACGAGCGCCACGCCCAACCAGGTCGTGCCGGTCATGACGCGCCCAGCGGGTCGGGGGCCACAACGGGAAGATGCATGACATCAAGTGCACCGCGACGTGACCTGAGAGGTCAAAGACCCGTAGTCGATCCGCTCAATAGGCTGGGCCTATGGCAACGTGCGTCTAGGTGGCTGCGCTGGTCAAGCGCGTGAGGACGGCTTCGAGCACGTGCTGCTCGGCCTTGAGCTGCCGTTTGAATT
>JAXDQG010000653.1:0-4715 GCA_034667945.1 Acidimicrobiia bacterium
AAAACATGCGCGGAGCTGGGCACCACACTTTCGATCTGCGAGAGGTGCTCAAGAGCAACGACGGCTACAGCCGAGAAAGCGACCTGTGCGCGATGCCAGGCCAGAACAAGCTCGAGACCACCCCCGAACCCAAGCCCTCGCTCGGGTGAGTTCCTCGTCGGTTTTGGCCATGGCGTCCTCGGAGAAGGGATCCGGCCCCTCGAAGGGCTCGGCGGTTGTGGGCGGCCTGGCCTGGATCCGCGGTCGCCGGGTTGGTCGGGTCACCGGCTTGGTGCAGGGGTTGCTCGGGTGATTTCGGTGGCGAAGGTGGCCACGGCGCGGGCGAAGTGTTCGGGCTGTTCTGAGTAGGTCACGTGGCCGCAGTCGAGTTCGATGTAGCGGGCGGCGGGTAGCCGGCGAGCCAGGTCGCGGCGGCGGTATGCAGAGAGGGATGGCTGTGGGTCCCGGTGAGGATCAGCCCTGGGATGGTGATGGCGGCGAGATCGGCGTCACTGGTCTCGTAGCTGGGCATCCCGAGGTCAGCGAACAGCATTCGCGGCAGCCTCGCCCCCCTTGAAATCGGCACGGTAAGCCGGCAGGTCGCTCTAGAGCAACCGCAGTGACTGAGCCGGCGCGTGAACACCTTGGTTGTCCGTCCCAGGGCTGAGTCCGCGCTGACCCGGCCCGTATTCCGACAATGGGATCGTCCATGGCGGCGTTGGGCGACGACGGCAGCGAGGGGCGGCTGCTGTCGTCAGGTCCGCAGGGCGGTCAAGGCCGCTCGGCGGCGGGTCGACCCGCGTCCTTTTTGGGACGACCCCAGGGACCTGGCCACGAACAAACCCGGGAGAGCCCCGGCCTCGCCCATCGGTCTGGTGCAGTCAGGCTCAGTGGGGTTCTAGGCCGATCTCGTCGGCGAGGCCGCCGAGCTCTTGTACCCATCTCGCGGTCGGATCTACGGCAAGCGCCTCGACGTGGTCCCCGAGATCATTACCCATCTTGAGATCGGGCTGGGCAAGGATGGACCCCTGGTCAGCCCAACGGCGCGCCGCGTTCCGCGACGTGGCTCACCGCAAGGCGGACAGCCTTCCACGTGCTCGCGATCCGTCACCCGGCGCGGGGCCCGCAACGGCCCGCAGCCGAGTGAACCGGGTCACACCAAGCGGACAATCGAAGGCCGACCACGGCAATGCCTGGCAGTTGTTCGCCCGGAGGGGCCGAAGGTGGAACCCCCCGGGCAGTTTCGCCCCGGCTGGTGCTGGGGGGTGTCAGGGAGCACTGCCGTCACCGACCCCTCGCTTGCCCGGTTCTCCAGTGCCAGCGAGCTGATGCGACATTCGCCAGCTCTTCTGGAGCTGGTCCGAACGACACTGACCCGCAAGGTGTCGCGCGGCAGCACTGCTCGCCTGTTGGCGGCGGACAACACCCTGGTGCGGCACCCGGACGGCGGATTGGTGGCATCGCCGATCCAACACGCCGTCCACCAGACCATGCTTCTCGAAATGCACAAGCGGGCGGCGATGTCCTATGTCGTCGAAGTGCGCGATGAGTACGTCGTCGCAGACCAGGACAATCCTGACGATGAGACGCTGATCTCCCTCGCAGTGGAGAAAATCAGGGCACTCCGGTCTTGAGGTCGTGGTGCTGAACTCCGGCGGAGTTGGCCGGCATCACCTGTGGGTCTTCGTGAGAGACCGCCTCCTCCGGGCCAAGGTCCGCGAACTCATGAAACTGTTCGGGTGGGACGTGCGCCGAGACGTCCGCCCACCACTCGCCCCGCATCGTCAGGGTTTTGAAGTCAGTGTCTGGCAGGGGACGATCCTCGACCTCGTGATGTTCTTCACCGACACGGCCGGTACCCTCGACGGCCGTACAGGTGCCAAGACGGGCTGTAGAGGGGTCAACTACAGCCGGCTGCTGGCGGAGGGCGACCCGGAACAAGCGTTCTACCGACCCAAGGGGAGCCGCTCGACGACCAACCGGAGCGGCCGCGCTGACCTGTTGGCTCCTACGCCAGGGCAAATCTGCCGAGGAGGCTTGGGCGATCCTGGCAGACGTCACCAACACGGGGGCCGCCAAGTTGCACGAGAACATCGGCACGATGGGTGTGGTCCGGGCACACGGATGGTGGATACGGGCAGTGTGGCGGCACGCCGTTGAACTGTGCGGCGCCCAAACCGTCACCCCCGTGCCAACGCCGACCGGCACGGCCGACCATGTAGCGGAGGCAGTTGACATCGTTCTCTGCGCGGCGTTCGCTATGGCTCTGTATGGCCGTGACGAGGCCAGCATCCGTCGAGCGATCATCCTCACGCAGCTGGCCTGCCCCATCGAGCCCCAGCGTCACCACGACGGCTTCTGGCTCTATGGCCAGCGCCCACCTCGGGGCCATGGTTCGCTCGAGCCGCTCCAGCACGAGGGCTTGCCACTCCTGCTCGGTGGCGGTCGGAATCCACTCCCGCAGCGCCGCCAGCAGATCCGCGTGCACGGTAGAGGGTGCGACGCCGACAACTTCGGCGATCTGCCGCTTGGTGCGGCCCTCCACACGCAAGTCGAGGACTTGAGTACGCCTCGCACTTGTCGCCACACTCCGGGTTGAGGTCTTGCCCGACGGCACGCCGACCGGGCGAGCCCGCACCGGGCATACGCTCGATCGGCGTGCCCCGACCACGAGAAAGGTCATTCTTCATGCTCGCAGTCGAGTGTGACGGCATGGCACCGAGGGGTTCCGGCCCCCGCCACTTCCATGCTCTCCGCTCGGTTCCTTGTGCTCGTCAGTGCCACTGACCTGAAGCAGCCCAACTCGAGCACCTCACTGAGCGCGCCGGGTCGGGTCGCGCCACCGAGAAACCGCACGTTCTCGTTCAACTGGTGGGACATCTGCTTCGGGATGAGTCTGAGCGTCGTTAGGCACGCTGAGCAACGTGGCGTCGCCTGGCACGACGTCGTTGAGGCGGAGGAACTTGCCGTCAAGCGCTAGCAACGAAGACGCGTCGAGACCTCCGATTAGGGCGCGCCGCACGCCCGCGATTACGTCAGGGCGAAGGCATAACGAGGTCGAGGAGTGCTACCGCGGGGCTTCAAGCTACTCGGCACCGCGCTCCCGCCACTGACGCGGCGCCGTCACCGGCTATCGAGTCATGAACACCGGCGGTGTCGCCGTCTGGCCTGCGAAGGAGCCCTATCTCAACGTCGGGAACAGCTGCGGACCCGCGAAGGGTCAGGAACCGCATTACCGCAAGCGGCCAAACCCGCTGGATTCCCGACACCGATACCACCGCCCCCCGCCACCGCTAGCGCCCACTCCTCTGACGTTCGAGCAATGGCACGGCGTAGCTGGGCCGGCAGGTCAGGCTCGATCCGGCGGGCGGTCCGATCGCCCTCAGACGCGGACCACGACAACGCCCAGGACGGGCAACGCTCGACCATGGAAATGACTTGCGAGCGCCTTTCATCGCTGGTGTTTTCATCAGCTGACCACCTCCGCACAGTTGGCTCGACGGGCGGGGCCAAGGGCCGCAAAGCCCATCTTGCGACAAGGCCGCGAAACCCGACCAAAATCATGATCGGTGGCTCGAAACCCGACTCTGAGATCAGCGCCGTTGCCTCCGGAAGTGCGAGAGCAACTTGGGGCGGCGATAGTGCAAGAGCGGCTCACCAAGGCCGAGTTAGCTCGTCAGCTCGGGTGCCGTCGCGAGCACGTGTATCGCATCTTGGCCGGATGTCGGGCGCGGTCGGCGCGTCTCGCGGGACACGCCTCGATCGCGCGCTAGAGATCGTCGAGCACCTGTGCCGCCTGCTGGGCCGCGGTCTCAGCTTCGCTCACGTGTGCATCATGCCGCAGCGTCGGACTCGGCTCAGTCGAAGCAGGCAGCGCGAGAGATCCCGCCCGTGATCGCGCGGGACTTCAAGCGAACCTAGCGGCGAGGCCGCACACATATCCGAAAGCGAACCTAGCGGCGAGGCCGCACACACATCCGAACGCGCTGCCACACCTCGATAGGGCACGGTCGTTCGCGCGCGACGTCCGCCGTGTGCGAAGCACAACGGCCGATGCGACGACTGATCGTTGTCTCAATCTCCGTTGCTTCGTCGTCGGCCAGTTGACCGGTCACGCGCGAGGGACGGGGCCGATGTCGTCAGCCGGACGTGGTGACCTCGTCGGGTTCGAACCCGGTCTCTGGTAGCAGGCCATGCTTGACCGCGAACAGGCCGGCTTCGGCGCGGCTTGATACGCCGAGCTTGGCGTAGATGTGCTCGATGTGCGTGCCAGCGGTTTTCGGCGAGATGACCAGGCGTGCGGCCACGTCCTTCTTCGAGATGCCGCGCGCGATCAGCCGGAGGACTTCGATCTCTCTGCGGGTCAGGCCGGCGGGGCCCTCGATGCGTCGTGCCACACGATGACCCGCGAGGCCGAGGACCGCTTGGACGGCCTCGGCGTCGAGCCTTCCGGCGCGGGCTTCGGCGCGCAGCTCGTCCGCGGCCTCGTCAGGCGAACGTGCCGGCCGGTGCGGTCGGGGCTCGAGCATCGCCTGGTAGACGTCCGCGGCGGCGAGCACTCGTGCGGCTGTGGTGATCGACGCGCCAGACAGGCCTCGTGGGTAGCCGGAACCGTCGAGATGTTCGCGCGCCTGCACCGCGACCTTCCCGAGCGCGGCGAGTGCCGGCGACGACTGCAACATCCGCTCGGTGAAGTGTGGGTACAGGCGGACGCGCTCCCATTCCGATGCCGACAG